>CANIMM010000076.1 GCA_947468255.1 Chitinophagaceae bacterium
GGTAAATTAAACTCGGTATATGGTAATATGTTGAGTGCGATGCAGATGAAAGGCTAGAAGGCAGAAAGCTGACAAACTTAATCGGTACGAATCGTATTTCGATTAAGAAAATCAGTGAATCAATAAAAATTCAATTTACATAACAACCATAAATCCAAAATACTATGGCTTTACCTAAAGAGCCCCGGCAGAAGATGATCAACCTGATGTATTTAGTGTTAACAGCATTGTTAGCAATGAATGTGTCGAGCGAGATATTGAACGCCTTTAAAGTGGTTGATTTAAGTTTACAGAACTCGAGCACTAACTTATCCGCGGCGAACCAAACAATGTATAAATCTTTGAGTGAGAAGTTAGCGGATCCTAAGACAGCTGAAAAAGCTGGAATATGGCAACCAAAGGCTGAGCAGGCAAAGAAGCTTTCAGAAGAGATGAATAATTATATTGAGGGACTTAAAAAGTCGCTTAAACAAGCTGCCGGATTAGAAATGAGAGAAGGAAAGGAAACTTTTAAGGAAGACAATATGGATGCCGCCACTCGTTTGTTTGATACAGAAGGTAAAGGCAAGGAGTTGGAGGCAAAGTTGAAAGCCTACAAATTAGCGATGCTGAATATTGACGATAAAATAAAGGAGAAATTTGAAAAAACTTTACCCGTTGATGTGGAACCACCAGTTGGTCAGGATGGAACAAAAAAGGAGTTTACTATTGCCTATTTTCATATGACACCGACGGTAGCAGGATTAACCTTACTTAGTAAGTTTCAAAACAATATCAAAAACGCTGAGAACCAAGTGGTAACCTTTTGCCATGAGCAAATTGGAGCGGTTGTTGTTAAGTTTGATAAAACGGGCGTACTGGTTGGACAAAGTTCTAACTATGTAATGCCAGGTCAGGAAGTTGAAATAACAGCGGGCGTTGCAGCCTATAGTTCTGCTGCAGCACCTCAAATTAATATTGGAGGAACCAATGTTACTGCAGTAGAGGGTAAAGGTTCCTACAAGGTGAATGCTAGTGGTTCGGGTATTAAAAAAGTACCTGTTTCAGTAAGGTATCTTGATCAGGATGGGGTAGCGCAAACCAAAACTTTAGATGTAGAATATACTGTTGGAACACCCGGTGGAGCAGCTGTTATGTTGGATAAAATGAATGTATTTTACATTGGGGTTGATAATCCAATTACTATTTCTTCTGGTTCAGGCTGGGACAGAACAACTGTTACCATGACTGGCGGCACTTTGAGTGGTACACTGGGTAATCGTGTGGCAAGGGTTACCACTCCTGGAAAAGCTACTTTAACTGTAACTGCAGATGGTAAAACAACTCCATTTGATTTTAGGGTTAAAGAAATACCGAATCCAATCTTCAAGGTTGGACCAGGTGGAACCAGAATGACCTCAGGAAGTTTTAAAAGCCAGCAGTTTTGTCGTGCTGAATTGGAAAATTTTGATTTTGCTGCTAATTTTTCCGTTGTTTCGGCAACTGTTTATTTTTCAGGAGCTAATTTTTCAAATGTTCAGACAGCAGATTTAAATGGCAATAACCTTTCGCCCATTTCGACTTATATTCAAAGAGCTGGACCAGGAACTAGTATAACTTTTGACAATGTAAAAGTTCAGGGCCCAGATGGTAAGCAAAGAACCATCCAAGGGGTAGGTATTGTGTTGTATTAAAAAATATTAAAAATATCGGGCTATGGTAAGGCATTCATTAAAATTTTTGTTGTTGTTTTTGAGCATAGTGGCTTTTACTGATAGTGCGTTGGCTCAAAAAAAAGCAAAAAAAAAGGCGGCTACTCAGCAGCCGCAGCCAAAAGCTGCCATAGCTGTAGCTGATACAGTTGCCCCTGCTGTAGTGATTGCCCCACCCCCAGTACAAAAGGTGGATAGTTTGCCTATTCCGAAGTTGAAAAAATCGCTTCGAATGGACAATGGCGCTGATACAAGAGATAAGGAAATTAGGGATAGAAACCCACTTCCATACGAACATGTAAGGGCTGATGATGCAGTTTATCGGCATAAAATATGGCGTGAAATTGACTCTAGGGAAAAAGTAAATCTCCCTTTCCGGTACTCTGCCGAAGAAGATAATGGGAATCAGCGATTTATTTCAATTGTAATGAAAGCGATACAAGATAGCCTTGTAACCGTTTTTGATGCCATTGATGATAGGTTTACAACACCTATGACATTAGGCCAGGTATCTCGAAAGATATCAGGTGGTGTCGAGATGGTTGATATTTTTGATTCATTGGGTGTGAGTGTAGGTAAAAAAGAAGTGGTAAGGGAAGTAAATCTTGATTCATTTTATAAATTCAGAATAAAAGAAGAGGTAATATTTGACAAAGAAAGTTCAAGGCTTTTTTGGAGAATATTGGGTATTGCTCCCCTTAAGCGGGTACTTACCTCTGCAGGTGTTGATTTAGGTGAATCAGAATTATTTTGGGTATATTATCCAGACCTGAGGCCTATTTTGGCAAAATACGACGTGTACAACGGTAAGAATTTTGGTGCAAGAATGAGTTGGGAAGATTTATTTGAAAGCAGGATGTTTTCCGGTCGGATCATTAAAAGTACCATTGACAATCCCTTTGATCTACCCATCAAAGATCAAAAAGGGTTTATTGATAATGGGGTTTTTCAGTTGTTAGAAGGAGAGCGAATTAAGGAAAAAGTATTTAGTTACGAGCAGGATTTGTGGAAATATTAATTCCCCAATAAAAAGATATTCGAAAATGGCCACCGGTTTATACCAGTGGCTTTTTTCGTATATTTATATTTGATTTCACTTGCTATTGAAATTGGCAAATGGTATAATTACCTAAACAAATATTTATCACGACAATAAATTCATCAATGACTTTATTTTCAAAAATTATTCAAGGACAGATCCCTTGCTATAAGATTGCAGAGAGCGACCTTTTTTTTGCATTTTTGGATATTTTTCCGCTGGCAAAGGGGCATACATTAATAGTTGCCAAAACAGAGACGGATCATTTTTTTGATTTATCAAATGATTACTTGTCAGAAATATTATTATTTTCAAAGCCAATCGCCCATGCCATAGAGCAAGTATTTGATTGTAATCGTTGTGGCATTTCTGTAGTAGGGCTAGAAGTGCCCCATGCTCATTTACACCTAGTACCCATACATTCTGCGGACGATTTGAATTTTACGCGAGATAAATTGAAATTGTCTGTAGAGGAATTTATGGAAGTTCAGCAAAAAATGATTGCTGCAATTAAATAGTGGTTATCTTATCCTTGAATAATAGCCGGGTGGCTTTATTTCTTTAGTCTCGAAGGATTTTTCTTTAAAAACTCATCCCAGCCGTTTACTTTGCTGCCCGATAAAGCAAGAACTGAATTTTCTTGAAAATAGTGGCAAACGGCTACTGCCAGTGCATCTGACGCATCCAAATAAGTAGGGTCCTCTTTAAAGTTCAATAAGCGTTGCAGCATTTTCAACACCTGCTCCTTGCTTGCATTTCCATTACCAGTAATGGATTGCTTTATTTTTTTTGGTGAATACTCAGTTACTGCTAGGCCATGGCCCATAGCCGCTGCAATGGCTACGCCTTGAGCACGTCCAAGCTTTAGCATACTCTGTACGTTTTTTCCGAAGAACGGGGCTTCAATGGCGAAAACAGTGGGTTTAAATTTGATGATTAGTCCACTTACCGTATTGTAAATGAGTTGCAATTTTTTATATGGATCCTCCACCTTGCCAGGCTTTAAAATATCCATTTCAATCATTCGCATCTGACTTCCAGTTATTTCTATTAATGCATACCCCATTACAACCGTGCCGGGGTCAATTCCCAAAATTATTTTTGATTTCTTTTCCAATAAATTATTTGTTGGTTGATTAACTGGATATTTAAACTATACTTGTATCTGAAATGATCTTTATCCCTTTGTTGAAAACGCCTCATATTAAAACTTTAATGAAGGAACGGCATAAAATATACATTCCGAATTGACATTAACTGCTTTTGAAATTGCCTTCCGAAAAAAACAGGAATCGGTGAGCGACAAAAGTAATGAAACATAACCGTCTCTTTTCTAACTTTGCCCCTAGGCCCAAAATAAATAATACAGTATTGAATAAAAAAATAAAAATATTTGTTAACTTTTTTTTCGGACCTGTGTTATTTTTTATATTGATGGGGAGTCTGTACAGGCAGATAAACAGTTCGCCAGATTTTTTCAAAAAATGGGGGCAAATCAGTACTGAGTGGAATAGCTGGAAATTTTGGCTTTCGATTGTGTTAGTATTTGTCAATTGGGGAATTGAATCCATAAAATGGCAGTTATTGGTTAATCAGGTTCAGCAATTTTCATTTGCTAAAGCAGTAAAATCCGTACTGTCTGGCTGTGCAGTAACCCTGCTTACACCCAATAGAGTGGGTGAGTTTGGGGGGAGAATATTGTATGTGAAAGCAGAACACCGCTTAAAAGCAATTTCCTTAAGTTTGGTGGGAAGTGTTAGCCAGTTACTAGTAACAATGCTGATGGGCAGTTTGGGCTTGTTATATATAAAGTATTTTTTACCTTATAATAATCAACTGCTTGCCTTTTTGCCTGAATTATTGAGTGATGCCATTTTATATTTGACAGTTTGCTTAAGCCTATTGCTTTTGTTGTTTTATTTGCGCTTAAGGTGGGTAGTTATTATAATGGAGCGGCTGCCATCTTTAAAAAAAGCAGTCAATCATATCAGGGTGTTGGATGAATTTAGTGTACAACAGTTACTGCAAATTTTATTTTTATCCTTAGTCCGCTATATTGTCTTTGTTTTGCAATATGTATTGCTGTTGCACGTTATGCAAGTGGAGATTGCTGGTTGGTTATGTTTTTGCCTATTGACCGTATTTTATATGGTGATGACAGTTATACCTTCCTTGGGGTTTGTAGAATTGCCTGTGAGGGTAACTACTGCATGGGTTATTTTTAAAATGTATACTGATAATGAACTAGGAATTGGAACCGCTTCCATGGGTATTTGGTTAATGAATGTGGTTCTACCAGCTTTGATTGGCAGTTTATTAGTACTAAATATAAAAATTATAAAAGAAAAATGAGTGTAATTTTTAAGGCAGGAGTTGTGCTGATTATCTTATCAGCATTTACCCAGCAAAGGCTTGAGCCGTCGGGTGTTTTTTGCGGTATAAAGAATACGGCTTTTCAGGAAGGAGAAGTAATAACTATGAAGGTTTTTTACAATTCCTTGGGGCTTTATATAGGTGCAGGGGAAGCTACCTTTTCTGCTAATTTAGAAAGGTTTAATGGCAAAACAGTTTATCACTGTGTAGGGGAGGGTAAATCCTATTCCTTTTTTGATAATTTCTTTAAGGTGAGGGATCGCTATGAAACATATATTGACACCTCCAATTTGTTTCCAGTGAAGTTTATACGCAATGTAGATGAAGGCGGATATAAAATTTATAACAATGTAACCTTCAATCATATTGCCGGAACAGCAGTTAGTACCAATGGTGTATTTAAGACGACCAGTTGCATTCAGGATGTAATCAGTTCAATTTACTATGCCCGGAATATTAATTTTGACCAGTATCAACCAGGCGACAAAATCCCTTTTGACATGTTTTTAGATGACGAAGTGTATCATTTATACATTCGTTATCTTGGAAAAGAAAATGTAAAAACCCGTTACGGGAAGTTTAGGGCAATCAAGTTTAAACCTTTACTAATAAAGGGAACTATGTTTCAGGGCGGTGAAAAAATGACTGCATGGGTAAGCGATGACCCTAATCATTTAATATTACGAGTTGAAAGTCCGATTGCTGTTGGTAGCGTTAAAGTAGATATGTATGGGTATAAAAATCTCCGTTATCCCCTCACTTCATTGTTGAGTTTTAGGTAGTCAAATAGACCAATGCTATCTTTTTATTTCCGGCTAGTTAAGGAGCGGTTTAAAGTATACTTCAATTGGAAATTATATCATCATCCGCCGTTGTTGGTCTTTTGACCAACAACCGAAGTTAGCAGCGGGGTTTTCTACTCTAGCGCACTTAATGTAAAACGATCTTTTACGCGTATACCCTTTTCAGTTAATTGCAAATTGCAGCATTCATTTTCAGGGTCATGTTCAAAAAATAAAATGCAGTCATTTGCATGGGCCCAATGTAAAAATGTTTTTTTCTCTTGCAGTGTAATGAGTGGAAACATATCATAAGCCATTACATAGGGCAATGGGATATGAGCGCTAGAGGGTAAAAGGTCCGCCATATAAACGATGGTTTTCCCCTTCAGTTGTATTACCGGTAGCATCATCGCTGCTGTGTGGCCGTTAACTAGTATGAATGACAATTCATCCAATATCCCAGACGGTTGAATATGAATCGAATGATCATTCCCTTCATCCTGATAGCTTGAAAGGGGTACCATTTTTAGTCGTCCGCTTTCTTTGATGGGGATAATATTTTCCTTTAAAAAACTTGCTTTTTCACGATCATTGGGTTGGGTAGCCCATTGCCAGTGCTTTTCATTACTCCAGTAACTGGCATTTTTAAAAGCTGGAATTAGTTGATCGCCTTCGCGAATAATACTTCCGCCACAATGATCAAAATGAAGATGGGTTAATACCACATCTGTAATATCATCTTTTGTAAAACCATGATTTGCCAGTGAGGCATCTATAGTATCTTCTCCATGAAGGTAGTAGTGCCCAAAAAATTTCGCATCCTGTTTATTGCCCATTCCGCTATCGATTAAGATTAGTCGATTGCCTTCTTCAATCAGCAAGCAACGCAGGGCCCAGGTACACATATTGTTTTCATCTGCCGGGTTTAGTTTATTCCAAATACTTTTGGGTACCACACCAAACATGGCCCCACCATCTAATTTAAAATATCCTGTATTGATAGAATACAAATTCATTTTAATTGATTTTTTGTTGTAATGCTTTTTCTTTGATGGCTGTTAACAGTAGCAGAGCAAATCCAAGGATAAAGAATATAACCAACGATAAAATAGAATTCCGGATACTGCTAATGCCTTCAATGAATCCAAATGTAAAAAGACCAATCACAATCGCTAGCTTTTCTGTTACATCATAAAAACTAAAAAAGGAGGCGGTGTCTTTTGTTTCGGGCATTAATTTGCTGTAGGTAGATCTGCTGAGTGATTGTATACCGCCCATTACCAATCCAACCAGAGATGCAATAATATAAAAATGTGTTTCAGTAGTAATGAAGTAGCCGGCAATGCAAACGCCAATCCAGAGCAGTACAGTTAAAATCAGTACATTGATATTCCCAAATCTAGCGGATAACTTCGACATGCCGATAGCCCCTACAATAGCCACTATTTGTATAATGACCGCAGTAATGATCAGCTGCTGGTCAGGTAATTTGAGTTCTTTGATTCCAAAATCAATTGCTACCAGCATCACGGTTTGTACTCCCATGCTATAAAAAAAGAAAGCGGCAAGAAAACGTTTTAATATGGGCATATGTACCACCTGTTCCCAAACAATTTTCAATTCATGAAAGCCATTTACCAATACATGCTTTTTTGTTTTTCTTTCACTTTTTGGGGTGATGGGCAATGCTTTAAAAGTGAGTTGAGCAAAACCTACCCACCAAATCCCTACTAGTAAAAAAGTGATTTTTAGCGCCATGGTTTTATCACTCATTCCGATCACTAAACCGAAACCCACCAATTGCATCAGCACGCTACCAATATATCCCATACTATATCCTCTAGCACTTATGCGGTCGCGGTCTTCTTCAGCAGCAATTTCGGGAAGGTAGGAATTGTAAAAAACCTGGCTTCCATAAAAGCCAATGCCTGCAAACATAAAGCACATCAGCCCCAGTATAATATTTGACTTGTCGAAAAAAAACAAAAGCGAACAACTTGCCGCCCCTAGGTAGCAAAAGAAGCGCATGAAATTTTTCTTATTTCCTTTATAATCGGCTATGGAAGAAAGTATGGGGGATAAAAGGGCAATTAGCAAAAAGCCTACAGCAAGTACATAATCTTTCAATTCTGTATTTACAAAGTGACGGCCTAAAAAAACAATTCCATCTGGAAAGTTTGCAAGGCTGGTGACGGCGGCATAATAAGCCGGAAAAAATGTGGTAGTAATAACGAGGTTATAAACTGAATTGGCCCAATCGTACATGGCCCATCCGTTGATAACTTTATTAGAAGCGGTTTGCATATGGTTGCTCAATTATTGGGTTCATATAATAGTTACATCTTATGAAAGTAAGCATTTTATCCATTCCAACCGATTCAATGGAATGTTACTTGATTATTCCCTGCCAGATAAGAAGCAGCATTACGACACCTACAACAATGCGGTAAATGCCCCAAATGCGAAATCCGTATTTTTTCAAAAATCCGATAAAGAACTGAATGGCTAATAGGGCAACAATGAAAGCAACCAGATTACCGATGGCAAGCAGTTGAATTTCATTTTCGGTGAAACCTCCTGTTTCTTTAAAATATTTGAACAATTTATAACCAGTAGCAGCTAGCATTGTGGGAACTGCTAAAAAAAAGGAAAATTCTGCTGCAGTGTTGCGCGATAATTTTTGTTGCATCCCACCAATGATTGATGCTGCGCTTCTGCTAGCCCCTGGTATCATGGCGATGCATTGCCATAAACCAATAATAGCGGCTTGCTTAAATCCAACTTCTTTTTCTGAATGGATTGAGGGGCTTTTAAATAAACCATCAATGAATAAAAGAATGATACCACCCAGTAAAAGAGAAATGGAAACAGTAAGGGCACTTTCAAGCAGTAAATCAATTTTTTTTGAAAAAAGCAATCCGAAAATCAAAGCTGGAATTACACCAACAATTAGTTTTATATAAAACGGCCAACTTTTAAAATCGAAAAACTTTTTCCAATACATCGCCACTACTGCTAGAATTGCACCTAGTTGAATAGCAACTGTAAATACTTTTGTGAAATCGGTTGCTGGAACATCTAGTAGCTTCTCGGCAATGATCATATGACCGGTAGAAGAAATGGGCAAAAACTCTGTGAGGCCCTCCACGATGGCGATAAGAATGGATTGAATGGTTGTCATTTTCTCGTATTTAAATTTTCGTTTGCAAAGTGGGAACTACTGCAATCAATTAAAATTGATTCTTGATTGATTGTTTAGTAGTTGGCCCAAATGAAAAATGCGGTATTTGAAATACCGCATTTGAAAGTAAGTTATATTTTACAGCAACTGATAAAAAAAGAGGGTCTTCATCTGGATTCTTTTTATTAATCGAGGGTGCTTTACTTTTGATTAGCTGAAGGTTTCTTCATAATGGCAAATATTTCGATAATGAAGCCTGCTATAATCAGTAGGGGCGCAATCGTTATTCTGGTGGTGCTGTACACTTCATTGTCGTTAAATACTGCAGGGTCAGCACTTTTACCACCTGCCATCAAAAAAAATCCAATTGTCAATACAATTAAGCCACCCAACATTAGGAGGTAATTTTGCTTGTCAAACAATCCTTTACTTACTGTTTGTTTTTTTTCAATGCTCATGGTTGTATATTTTATAATGCAAATAAAAGTATTATTTTTCAATTGTGCCCTTTGGAACCAATACTAATAAAGATCATCGAGCTTCATTTGTAAGTATTTTAACACTGATCGGTGTGTGCTGGCCAATGAAATAGAAACACCCAATATCAAGATTCCGGTTATGATGAGTGCCATATTACTTGCATCTCTCAATAGGCGAAGCCAAGGAACAAAACTTTCGACGAGTAAAATAAAACCAAAAACTGCTATGATCGCAATGATAGCTGCCACCAGCCCATTAATGATTGCCTTTATATTGAGCGGTTTGGCAATAAACCCCCTAGTAGCACCTACCATTTGCATTGTTTTGATTAAAAAACGGTTGCTGTACATTGCCAACCGAATGGTATTGTCGATGGAAATAATGACGATGATGGAAAGGATAATTGCAAAAACCAATATTCCGGCAGCAATGTATTTTGTGTAGGAGCTAACATAACCTACCGTTTCTTTGGGGTATTGAAATTCAGAGATGACTCCAGTAAAATTAGCTTCTAGAAAATTGCTCAAAACGCTTAGACTGTCCATGTCCATATAATCCGCTTTTACGTAAAAGTCAATGCTCTCCGGTAAGGGGTTATTGGTGATAAATTTTTTCCATGAACTATCATTTTCTGCATTCCATTTTTGTATCGCATTTTCCTTAGTTACATACTCGGAGGACTTCACGTAGGGAAGGGAGGAGATATATTTTTGAAGAGAATCCACTTGTTTTTTGGCAGCAGAAGGTGTTATCCAGGCATGTACCTGAATATTTTCCCTAAACATTTCTCCTGATTTTTTTAGGTTTAAGAACAACCAACCAACTATACCAAAAAGAAATAGTACTAGCGCTACACCAATTATGGCGTATCCATAGGATGGCTTGCTGCGCTTGGAGGATGTTGATTTTCCGAATTGAGACATAGGTTAATTATATTTTTTCTTACTATATGTACATATGTTTAGGTCACCTAGGGGGTAATTAATTGCTGTAGGCATATTTCATTACCTATTTCACTCAATCCACCTGTACAAAAGTAACAAATTTTACCTGCTTTAGTGTACTTTTGCCCCCTACAAAATGATTACCTGTTATTTTTTTTATTGACTCAAATGAATGAGCTGAAATAAAGGTCAAGTAATTTACTTTTCGCTGTTAAAAAAGTGAAAGGTGCAAGGAATTAACAATCAACTTACAATAGTTAATAATAGATGGAATACAGATTCAATGCAATAGAGCAAAAGTGGCAAGCCAATTGGAAGGAAAATAAAGTGTATAGGGTTTCGAATGACTCTTCCAAGCCTAAATATTATGTGCTGGATATGTTTCCCTACCCTAGTGGTTCTGGTTTGCATGTAGGGCATCCAATGGGCTATATTGCCAGTGATATTTACAGCAGGTATAAAAGGCTAAAGGGTTTCAATGTACTTCACCCGATGGGCTATGATAGTTTTGGGCTTCCCGCAGAGCAGTATGCTTTGGAAACCGGTCAGCA
>CANIMM010000077.1 GCA_947468255.1 Chitinophagaceae bacterium
AAGTGCTGAAAACTGCAGCTACCGACAAGTATTTAATTGGATTGCCGATGGCTTTGGCAAGAAAAGGCCTCATAAAAAAGTAACCCCATTGATTGCTAAAATTGTATGGAGATTGGAAGCAATCAAAAGCAAGTTCTCCGGCAAAAACCCTTTGATAACAAAGGAAACAGCCACAACTGCGCTGGCAGAAGTAAGGTATAATAACGAGAAGCTCCTAAAATTTTTACCCGATTTTCAATATACCAGCATCGAATCGGCTATACAAAGTACCTGCAAGCAAATGTTGCAAAATCTTGAAAAGGGATAGATTTAATTTCAAGGAACCTTGCCTTTGAAAGGCACTATTTTACAATCCATCTCTATACAAATTAACGAATTGCCATTTTGCAGTAAGCGCGTTTAGAAAGAGTAGGCCCCAACCCTCTACCATGATGTTGAGTTGGAAGTAGGGTTTATAACCCTGAGGTCACGAGTTTAAATCTCGTTCTTGCTACATGAAAATCAAGGACTCACCTTAAATCGTGGGTCTTTTGTTCTGTGGGGAAAACATCGGTCCAAATCGGTTTAAACCAATTAATTGCATTAATTTTCAACTATGAAAAACCTAGTCATTCTTATTCCCTTATTATTATTCAAAATAGCCTTCTCTCAGGTAGAAAAAGACAACTACAAACAAGTGTCGACTAATTTTATTTCCTTTTTCAACGAAAGTAAAAATGACAGCATTGTTGCCATGTTTTCACCAGAAATGAAAACGGCATTGCCAATTGAAAAATTCACCCAGGTGAGTGCAGGTTTAAAAACGCAATTAGGATCCATTAAGAAAACAAGGTTTGTTAGACTTCAAACTGCGTCCGCTTTATATGAAACTACATTTGACAATGCTGTTTTAGGAATGACAATCACTTTAAATAGCAAGAATGAAATTTCAGGATTATTATTTAAGCCATATACTGAAGCCAAAGAAATTATAAGGAATACCACTAAAATGAAACTTCCGTTTAAAGGGGAGTGGACTGTATCATGGGGTGGAGATACAAAGGAGCAAAACTATCATGTAGAAAGTGTTGCCCAAAAAAATGCTTTTGATATCTTGATGTATGATCAAAAAGGAGCTACTCATAAAGGAACTGGAGCGTCTAACGAAGACTATTATGCATTTGGTAAAGAATTGTATGCACCATGTGATGGTGAAGTAGTATTGGTTGTAGATGGTGTAAAAGATAATATTCCAGGAGTTCTAAATCCTATTTATATACCAGGGAATACGGTTATAATTAAAGTAGCTACTGGTGAATATGCTTTCTTTGCGCATTTTAAACAACATTCCATCGTGGTGAAGCAGGGACAGAAAGTAAGCACAGGAGCATTATTAGGTTTGTGTGGAAATTCTGGAAATTCTTCAGAAGCTCATTTACATTTTCATTTACAAAATGTGGAGGACATGACAAAGGCCACTGGTGCTAAATGTTATTTTGATCAACTTAAAGTAAATGGAGTATTAAAATCGGATTATTCTCCTGTGAAAGGTGATAAGATATCAAATAATTAATTTCATGATAACCTCTGCGTGAGGAAAACGCCCCCTGAATTCGACTGAAATCGGTTAGTTTCGATTTTCCTAAATCATAACTAACTACAAATCAACGCTTTTATTTTCTCTAAAAATCTTCCTATACGCCTAAGGCGGACTGAGTTCAAATCTCGTTCTCGCTCCATAAAAATCAAGGACCTACCTTAAATCGTGGGTCCTTTGTTGTTTCTGCTTGAGGTTTTATTGCTTTTTACTGAATATACGCACCTTTAATGCTCAAATTTTCAATTTATAGCACAATAGCTAATTCAAACTTTATAAAGAGCTGATAATATTCTTACCTATAACAATGTGATATATGTTACAAACATCAGAATTTAACTAAAGCATCTTTGCATTCTTTTAAAACTATGCAAATGAAATTTGAAAAATTAAATTCTTTTAAAAACTTGACATTAGTCACGTTGTTTATATTCAACACAGCTACAATTAATGCCCAGTCAACTCCCAAGTCCTTGTCTATGGAGGAAGCAATACAAGCAGCCTTGCAAAATAATAAGCAATTATTGATAGCAAAAACAGACGAGGCCATTGCAAAATCAAATTTTAATCAAACTGAAGCTATTTGGTTACCCAACGTGAATTTATCTCAAACGGCTTATAGAACTAATAACCCTTTAAATGTATTTGGATTTAAGTTACAACAATCGAATGTACTACAGGCTGATTTTAATCCAGCTTTATTAAACAATCCTAATAATTATAGCAACTACAATACACAATTGGCATTACAACAGCCTATCATAAATTTGGATGCATTGTATATGCGCAAATCGGCAAAAGAACAAGTTGGAATGTATGCGGCACAAGTACAAAGAACTAAAGAAGCAATCAAAATGCAGGTGGTTCAATCTTATTTGTATTTGGAGTTTACCTATCAATATGAGAAAGTTACAATTGAAGGATTAAAGACCATGCAATCTATTTATAAATTCACTAAAGACAGATTTGATCAGGGTATGATGCAAAAATCGGACTTGCTAAATGTAGCAGTGCAAGTACAAGCTGCTGAATTACAGCATAGCCAAGCAAAATCACAAATCGAGAATATATCTGATCAATTAACTGTACTAATGGGTGCTCCTAAGGGGGTAGTATATTCCATAAAGCCCTACAATCTGGGCACTCAAACTGATGTCTCAGATTCTGTTTCATCAGGAAGGTCTGATATTAGGGCTTTAAATGCTGCTGTAAATAGTTATGATATGGCTATTAAAAGCACTGAAATGGGTTGGATGCCTAAATTAAATGGTTTTGCAAATTATAATATTAATGATAAGTCAATTGCTTTTAATGGTGCTAAATCATATATAGCAGGTGTGCAGTTGTCTTGGGATATTTTTAAGGGCAATCAAATGAATCGAAAGGCTGCGACTCAAAGGTTAGAAAAATCAAAAGTGCAAGAGCAGTTGAATAGTCAGTTAGAAACCGGCGCGGCTGAAATTAGAAAAACAAAAAGAGCCGTTGTAGATGCAAATTATAAAATTCAACAACAAACAACTTCGGTTCAACAATCGGAAGAAGCACTTAGAATTTTACAAAACAGGTATGAGCAAGGTTTAATTAGTACCAATGATATATTGGTAGCACAAACACAGCTATCTCAACAAAAATTATTTTTAGCTCAAGCTCAATTAGAACAAAAATCTGCTATTAATTATCTTGAATTTTTAACAACGAAATAATTTAACTCAATCAACTAACAAACAAATTATAAAATTATACACGATGACTTATAAAAAATTATTGTTTATTCCTGCAATTACTTCTGCGGTATTGTTATTAAATGCATGTTCTAATGGAGAATCAAATAAGGTTGCAGACAATGAAAAAGCAATCACTGTAACTACTTCTGCAATAACAACAGGCGCTTCTGCGAATGGATTTACAGTTACCGGACAAATAGAAGCTGCACATTCAACAAATGTGGCTACTAGAATCATGGGTTATATAACTAAAGTATATGTTAAGGTGGGCGATAGAGTTAATGCCGGACAATTATTGTTTACAGTGAATAGTAATGATATCCAAGCAAAGCAGTCGCAGGTTGACGCAATGTTAAAGCAAGCGGAAGCTGTTTTTTATGTAGCTCAAAAAGATTTCGATAGATACACTGCATTGTATAAGCAAAATAGTGCTTCTGCAAAAGAGCTTGAGCAAATTACGATGCAATATCAATCTGCAAAAGCAGGTGTTGAAGCTGCAAAAGCTGTGCAGCATGAAGTAAAGTCGCAATTAACTTATGCAAATGTAGTGGCCCCATTTAGCGGGGTTGTAACACAAAAATTAGCTGACGAAGGAAGCTTGGCAAATCCGGGCATGCCCATTGTAACTATCGAACAAGGTGGAAGTTTGCAAGTGACTGCAATGGTGCCTGAAACCGAAATCGCTTCTTTAAAAGTAGGTGATGAAGCTAACGTAAACGTAGATGCAGCAAGTAAACAATTTCAATCAAAGTTGATTCAAATAAATCCTTCTTCACAATTTACGGGAGGGCAATACATTATAAAGTTAAGTATACCAAAAGGCGATGCTAACAAATTAATGGCAGGCATGTATGCGCAAATTAAAATTCAAACTAAAACGCTTATTAAGTCAGATACAAGTAATACTGTGATGATACCAACTATAGCATTGGTATATAGAGATCAATTAGTAGGAGTGTATACTATTAGTGCTCAAAATACAGCTATGTTAAGATGGTTAAGAATTGGTAAAATAGAAGGCGATAAGGTAGAAGTATTGTCTGGCCTAGGAAAAAATGAAGCTTATATTATTAAAGCAGAAGGCAATTTGTATAATGGTGCTAAAGTGAGTATTAAGTAATTATTTCAGTTGAGTTTTAAAAATTAAAAGAATGGAAAAAGGTTTATCAGGTAATATAGCTAAGGGGTTTTTGCAATCAAAACTAACTATCTTATTGATGGTTGCGTTTTTACTAATTGGTGGTTACAGTACCATGCTAATGCCAAGAGAAGAAGAGCCTCAAATTAAAGTACCAATGGCAGATATCTTTTTAGGATATCCTGGTGCATCACCAAAGGATGTGGAAACGAAAGTGGCTGCTCCAATGGAAAAAATTATCTCTAATATTAAGGGTGTTGAATACGTATACTCAACTTCCATGAAAGGACAAGTAATGTTAATTGTTCAGTTTTATGTGGGAGAAGATGTAGAAAAATCGATGATAAAATTGTATAGTGAATTATTAAAGAACATGGACAAGATGCCCCAAGGCACTACCATGCCTTTGATAAAGTCCCGTGCCATTGATGATGTTCCTGTATTGTCTTTTACTTTGTGGGGTGAGCATTATGACGACAATCGTTTAAAATTATTAGGACAAGAAGTAGCAAACGAGGTTAAGAAAATCCCTAATGTCTCTGATATTAATATTTTAGGTGGACGAAGCAAGGAAGTAAAGGTGGTTTTAGACAAAACTAAAATGGCTTCCAGTCATGTAGATTTCTTATCTATTACAAAGGCAATTCAAGCAAGCAATACTGAAATGGCAAGTGGATCTATCTTACATAATGACACAAGCATTTCAGTACAAACAGGTAACTTTTTAACCTCAGCCGATGATGTATCGGGTTTAGTGGTTGGCATGAATGCTGGCATGCCAGTATATTTGAAACAAGTTGCAAAAATTGAAGAAGCGCCAGCAACAAGTTCTCAATATGTTTTCTTTGGATATGGCAAGGCAGATACATTAGGGAATAAATACAAAGCAACTTATCCAGCGGTAACTTTTGCGATTGGAAAAAAGCAAGGAGCAGATGCGATGAAATTATCTGAAGAGATTTTACATAAAATAAGTGCCCTTAAAAAAGACCTAATACCAACTGATGTGCAGGTTTCTACTACAAGAAACTATGGTGAATCGGCTGCGGATAAAGTGGGTGAATTATTGTTTCACTTATTCATTGCCATTGTAGTTGTTACGTTATTTGTGATGCTTGCTATGGGATGGAGAGGTGGATTGGTTGTATTTTTATCTGTACCTGTAACTTTTGCGTTGACTTTATTTGCATACTACGCACTTGATTATACACTAAATAGAATTACCTTATTTGCATTGGTCTTTATTACGGGAATCGTAGTTGATGACTCCATTATTATTGCCGAGAATATGCATAGGCATTTTAAAATGCGTAAGCTACCACCATTGCAAGCGGCTATCTATGCTATTAATGAAGTTGGTAATCCTACTATTTTAGCAACCTTTACAGTAGTTGCAGCGGTATTGCCAATGGCTTTTGTGTCTGGCTTAATGGGTCCATATATGAGTCCAATGCCAATAGGTGCTTCTATTGCAATGTTGCTTTCGTTAATTGTAGCACTTACTTTGACTCCATATTTAGGATATATCTTTTTAAGAGAAAAAAAGAAGAATGGTGTTGAGCAGAATGATCATCATGGAGAAAAATTAGAAGATTCAAGTATTTATAAAATATACAAAGCAGTTATTCAGCCCATGCTGGAAAAACGTTGGAAACGTTGGGCATTTGTAATGGGAACCGTAGTGGTATTACTTGCGTCGATGGTATTATTTTATACAAAATCAGTTGCTGTTAAAATGTTGCCATTTGACAATAAAAATGAATTTCAGGTGGTGATTGACATGCCAGAAGGGACTACTTTGGAAAAAACACAAGCTGTTGCGTCTGATATTACTGCCTATGTTGGCAAGCAAGCTATGGTAGAGAATTTCCAGGCTTATGTAGGAACTTCGGGCCCCATTAGTTTTAATGGATTGGTAAGACACTATGATTTAAGACGTGGTGAAAATGTAGCAGATATTCAAGTAAACTTAGTAGACAAAACCAAGCGTAGTATTCAAAGTCATGATATTGCAAAAGGAATGCGCGCAGAAATTATAAAAATCGGCTCAAAATATAATGCAAATGTAAAAATAGTAGAGTTGCCACCTGGCCCTCCAGTACTTTCTACATTGGTTGCCGAAATTTATGGGCCTAATTATGATCAACAAATTGCAATAGGTAAGCAAGTTAAAACCTTATTTACAAAAACACCTGATGTAGTGGATGCAGACTGGATGGTAGAGGATGATGAAATGGAATATAAGATTTTAGTGGACAAGGAAAAAGCAATGAAGTATGGCGTGGTGACGGCACAAGTGTCTGCATTGGTGAATGGAGCTTTGTCTGGAATGGTTGCAGGAAATATTAGTCAACCCAATTCTTATACTCAAATCCCAGTACGATTGCAATTAAAAGATGCAGATAAAACAAGTATCGAAGATGTTTTATCATTGAATGTAGTGGGTATGCAGGGTAATATGGTTCCTTTAAGAGATGTGGTAAAGGTACAATCCGTATTAAAAGATAAAAGCATCTATCGTAAGAATCAAAAGGAAGTAGTTTATGTAATGGCAGACATGGCAGGAAAATTAGAAAGTCCATTTTATGCAATTTCAACAATGTCAGACAGCTTAAAGTATATTAAAATGCCTGCTGGCTATGTTTTAAATGAGGAGTACAGCAAACAACCAACTGAGCTAGATAAATATTCATTAAAATGGGATGGTGAATGGCAGATAACCTTAGAAGTATTTAGGGACCTAGGTATTGCATTCTTAGTGGTTATATTAATTATTTACATGCTAATTGTAGGTTGGTTCCAAAACTTCACAGTACCCTTGATTATGTTAGCGGCTATTCCGTTGTCATTAATAGGTATCCTTTTTGGACACTGGATTATGGGGGCTTATTTCACAGCTACCTCTATGATTGGATTTATTGCACTGGCTGGAGTAATGGTTAGAAACTCAATATTGTTAATTGACTTTATCAATATCAGATTGGATGAAGGGGTGCCTTTAAAGCAAGCAATTATAGAAGCAGGTGCTGTAAGAACTACGCCTATTTTATTAACAGCAGGTGCGGTTGCATTGGGCGCTATAATTATTTTATTCGATCCGGTATTCCAAGGCTTAGCTATCTCCTTAATGGGCGGTACAGTTACTTCAACCTTTTTAACTTTGATTGTAGTTCCGTTATTATATTTTAAAATGATGAGAAATAAAATCAAATGAAATATCAAAAATAAAAAATTATTTTATGAAATTATTAGTAGTTGCAGCAATAAAAGAAGAAACAGAAAAAGTGAGTGCCATTCTAAAAAAAGCCGCTATTTCTGTTTTTAGTGTAACCGATACAATGGGCATCAAAAATACTGTTGATACGGACTTGTTAACCGACTGGTTTAGTAGAGGTGTGGGAAAGTTTGATTCTGTTATTATTTTCTGTTTCACAACAGAAGCCAATACCGAAACAGCATTAAAAGAAATCGAAACTTACAACCAACAACAAGCAAGTAATTTCCCGATAAGGGCGTTTGTATTGGCTGTTGAAAAATCACTTTATAATTAATAAATTTATATGGACAAAATTATTAGAGCAATAGCGGGTGGATTTATCATTATTAGTGTTTTATTAGCCTATTTTGTTAACATCAATTGGATTTGGTTTACTTTATTTGTGGGTGTAAATCTATTGCAGTCATCATTTACTAAATGGTGTTTAATGGAAGATATTTTGAGAGCCCTAGGTGTAGATAAAAATAAAAAATAATCTATGAATTCGTTTTGGAATGAAAGGTATGGCCAAAGAGATTTTGTGTATGGAGAAACACCTAATGTTTTCTTTGCAGAAACATTGGGCACTTTAAAACAAGGCACTATAATACTGCCTTGTGATGGGGAAGGTCGTAATGCTGTACATGCTGCAAGACAAGGCTGGGAGGTAAATGCTTTTGATTTAAGCGAAGCAGGTAAGGCAAAGGCCAACCTCTTAGCCTTAAAATATGGAGTGGGAATCAATTATCAATTAAAAGATGCGGCCACTGCCATTTATCTTTCAGCAAGTGTAGATCTGGTTGTATTAATTTATGCTCACCTGCCTCCCTTGGTGAGAAAGAAGCTACATCGGAACGTAATTAAGTGGTTAAAGCCTGGGGGCAAAATAATATTAGAGGCATTCTGCCCAGACCAGTTGAAGAATCAATCTGGGGGCCCCAAGGACATTGAAATGCTTTATACCAAGGAAATGCTTGAAGATGATTTTCATGGAATGAGTATAGAAGTGTTAGCGTATCAGCATATTCAATTAAATGAAGGCAAGTTTCATGAAGGCCCAGCGGATGTAATAAGGATGATTGCTACTAAGCTATAATCAGTTATATATTACTGACTACAATATAGTAAGTTGAAATTAAACCAAGTTTGTAGTTTGAAAGGTGGGGTTATGGCGACTTTTTTGGAGATGGCAGCGAATGAAGCTGGTAATCCCTTTAAATCTTGGCTGCTTTATTGCGTGAGGAAACCTCCCAATTATTTCCCTCAAAATCGGTGAAAAGATCACTGTTAATATTCTGAAAATCAATAAGATAGCATTTTAAAATTCTATCCATCACCTTGAGCTCAAGGCTTCATCACCTTTTCCCAAAGCTGCGGGATTCTTTTGATCCATACCAGTTCGCGTTTTGCAATTCCAGCTTCCTGGGCAGGTGTGCCCCAATAGGTTTTGTTGCCCTCCAAGGTGGCCGTAACGCCAGATCTGCCCAAAAGCACCGCATTTTCACCAATCGTAAGGGTTTTATTGACCACTACCTGGCCCCATAAGGTTACCCCATCCTTTATATCAACACAGCCCGCTACCAGCACATGTGCCGCCAATAGGCAGTTTTTGCCAACCAGGGTATCATGGCCTATATGAACGGTATTGTCTAGTTTGGTTCCGCTCCCAATTACTGTGTCGCTACTTACCCCTCGGTCGATGGTGCAACCGGCCCCAATTTCTGCAAAATCTTCAATGATTACCCTGCCACAACTGGGCATTTTTGTGTACCATAGTTCCCTGTCTTTTTTGGTGTTGTAATAAAATGCATTACTGCCAATTACGGTGCCTGATTGAATGATTACATGGTCACCAATAATGCAGTTATCCATAATCGTTACATTGGGATAAACGATACAATTTTTTCCTATTTTTACTTGATGACCAATGAACGTATTGGGATAAATAATACTGCCTTCTCCAATCACAGCAGTTTCGCTAATTGATTTTACAGCAGGTACAAATGGATTAAAATGATTTACTATTTTACAATACGCTTCGAAAGGATTTTCAACAAGCAATAAAGTTTTATTGGAAGGGCAATCCATTCTTTTATTAATGATGATAAATGTAGCAGCACTATGAATACACTTGTCGTAATATTTAGGATGATCAACAAAAACCAAATCTCCGATTTCAACTTTATGTAATTCATTGATGCCAGTTGCATCACCTTGTTGATTGCCGATTATTTCGGCATCGATCAATTCAGCGATCCAACTAACTGAAACGGGTGCAGGAAAATGCATAGAGAATAATTTTTACAAAGGTACAGCGCTTTGCTTTTAGTGGCCCTATAAACAAATTTTTAACCAAATTGGATCCAAATCCCCCTTTTTGAAAAAAATAACTCAAATTATTTTCACCTCAAACTATGCCTGAATTACATCGCTGAGCTAACAAAAAAAAATTGAAAACAGCATTCCTTTTCTAATAATTTTCTTACCCATTACCAGATTCATTATTTGCGTAGATAATAGTAAAATCAATGGTTTCATTGATTAATGGCATTGTCGATTATTGATTATTCATTTCGATTAAAGCTTCAAAAAAGCTCCTTTCTATTGGCTATATACCGCTTTACAGGCGACCCTTATCCACAGCCTAGAAAAAAATGTGAATAAAATTATATAAAATATTTTTTTTGATAGCGAATTTTCTTTTTAATATTGTGGAAGGAAATTAGTTTTCCTGGTACTTACTAACCCATATATATAAAGCCCGGCTCAAAAATGTCGGGCTTTGTTATTCTTAGGAATGTAATAACGCATTCGTTCTGTCGCTACCTTTACCTTATTTAAGCATCCTTTAATTTATTTTTCTTGGAATATTACTGTATCATATACAAACCGTTTAATGTGCTTTCACAGTTTACTTCAGGAGAAGGGAAGCAAACATTGAAAGACTTTTTTGATGTACCCGTAGATGTTTATCCAGTGGGCAGACTCGACTATGATAGTGAGGGGTTATTGATACTTACCAACGACAAAAAAATCAATCATGATTTATTAAATCCTATGTTAGAACACACCCGCGAATATTGGGTGCAGGTAGATGGAGAAATGACGGGAGCGGCATTGCATGATTTGCAAAATGGAGTCGATATTTCAGTAGATGGAAAGTTGCACCGTACCAAAAAATGCAAGGCAGTATTATTCAATATACCTCCCATTGTATCTGAAAGAAATCCACCCATTCGAGTCAGGAAAAATATTCCTACCAGCTGGGTGAAAATAATACTCACAGAGGGCAAAAATCGCCAAGTTAGGAAGATGACAGCTGCGGTCGG
>CANIMM010000078.1 GCA_947468255.1 Chitinophagaceae bacterium
AAATTGTTTGGCAGTAAGCATAAAAAGGATTAGTTTTGCACCGCGAAGTAGAGCAGCGGTAGCTCGTCGGGCTCATAACCCGAAGGTCAGAGGTTCGATCCCTCTCTTCGCAACTAACACAGGGCTCAATTTGAGCCCTTTTTATTCTTAGCAGGTTTTTGCTAATGAATTTGATTATCTCCTCCATTGTTTCCATTTGCATGCGGTAGTCAAAGTCATACCCAGACTTGCTTTTTTACAAAAACATGCATGAAATCAGGATTTGTTAATATTTTCGGAAAGCCCAATGCAGGTAAAAGTACCTTGCTAAATGCCTTAATGGGTGAAAAGCTAGCTATTGTATCACATAAAGTACAAACTACCCGCCATCGGATCAAAGCTATTCTTACCGATCCGGGGTACCAGATCGTTTTTTCAGATACACCTGGAATTATAGAACCCAAATACAAGCTGCACGAAAAAATGATGCAAGCTGTAAAAGGGAGTTTAGAGGATGCCGATGTGGCGCTTTTAATAACAGATGCTAGAGAAAATCCAGAAGAGAGCCATGCTATTTTCACCTTCCTTCACCTGAAGGCGCCAGCATTGGTGGTTATCAATAAAATGGATGCCGTAAGCGAGGAGGATATTAAAAAAGCAACTTCCTTTTTTAAAGCACAAAGCTATTGCAAGGATGTAGTGGTAATTTCTGCACTTAAGAAAAAGGGAATCGATCAATTATTACAGGTGATTTTGGATTTACTTCCTGAAGGACCAGCATTTTACGAAGGGGACGACATTAGTGATTTGCCCACCAAATTTTTTGTAAGTGAGTTGATTAGGGAAAAAATATTCTTACTCTACGGTGAAGAGGTTCCTTACCATGCTACCGTTTTGGTGCAGGAGTTTAAAGAAAAAACAACATTGATAAAAATTGGTGCTGAAATCATCGTACAACGGGATACACAAAAAGGAATTATTTTAGGAGAAGGGGGTAAGATGATCAAACAATTGGGTACCCTTGCCAGAAAAGACATTGAGGAATTTTTAGGCAGTAAAGTTTTTTTAGAATTATTTGTGAAAGTGAGACCCAAGTGGAGAGACAATGAAATGCAGTTAAAAGAATACGGGTATTAATTACCCAATAGCAACAATAAAAATAGTAAAATTGATAATGTAATAAATTATCAATTATTTAATTATCAATTATCAATTTAAAATGAGTTTTACAGTAGCAATAGTAGGAAGGCCCAATGTAGGCAAAAGCACTTTCTTTAATAGGATGTTAGAGCAAAGGAAAGCCATCGTAGATGATGTAAGTGGAGTTACCCGTGACCGTCAATATGGGGTAGCTGAATGGAATGGTAAATTTTTTAATGTGGTTGACACAGGAGGATTTGTTCCGAAAAGTGAAGATATATTCGAAAAGGAAATACGCAAACAGGTATTAATTGCACTAGAAGAAGCGGATGCAATCGTATTCATGGTGGATGTAGCAACTGGTATCACTGATTTGGATGAATCCATGACTCAGCTGTTGCGGAAAACTTCTAAACCTGTTTTTTTAGTCGTAAATAAAGTAGATAATCACGATCGATTACTGGAAGCATCTGAATTTTATAGCCTTGGTTTCGAAAAAATACATTTTCTTTCTTCAATCAGTGGTACAGGTACGGGGGATCTATTAGATGATATTACCGACTTAATTATTGAGCAATCAGAGCCGTCAGATGAAGAACAGTTGCCAAAATTTGCTATCATTGGCCAACCCAATGTTGGAAAATCTTCCTTACTCAATGCATTGACAGGGCAGGAGCGTACCATTGTAAGTGATATAGCTGGTACCACAAGAGATACCATCCATACCCACTACAATCTTTTTAATAAGGAGTTTATATTAATTGATACGGCAGGAATTAGGCGTAAAGCAAAGGTAAATGAGGATCTTGAGTTTTACTCGGTAATAAGGGCCATTAAAGCAGTTGATGAAGCAGATGTATGTATGTTGTTGCTAGATGCTGAAAAAGGAATCGCTGCCCAAGATTTATCAATTTTTGCGATGGCAGTAAAAAAGGGTAAGGGAATTGTAGTGTTAGTGAACAAGTGGGATGTAATGCCGAAAGAAACCAATACGGCTAGGGATTATGAGATAGAGTTGAAAAAACGCTTTGCCCCTTTTACAGATTTACCAATCATTTTTATTTCAGCGCTTGAAAAAACCAGGATTTTTAAAGCGATGGAAATCGCTTTAGAAGTGTATGATAATCGCAGACAAAAAATTGCTACCTCTAAGTTAAACGACATTATGTTGAAAGCGGTGGAAGCCTATCATCCACCAGTGGTAAGGGGAAATCAGGTGAAAATTAAATATGTAACCCAATTACCAGTTGTAGTACCATCATTTGCATTTTTTTGTAATTATCCAGATGATGTAAAAACACCGTATAAAAATTATCTTGAAAATCAATTGAGATCAAAATTTAAATTAACCGGAGTTCCTGTCAGGGTGTTTTTCAGGAAAAAATAGGAAAAAAATCCATTTAATTCTGATACGAATGAAAGGATAAGTCAAATATAATACATGAAATTTATTTATATAATTCTAGTGATATCAGTCTTATTGGTATCGTGCAATGATTCCCAAATCAATGAAACGGTTGAATCTGATTCTGCTAGAGCTTTTGCAACCGCTGATTCTATAGCAGCAGCTAAGGTATTAGCAGATACTGCTGTTGTGAGGATGGATACGATTGGGAAAACAGTAAAATGATTTTTTCAGTACGAAGCACTATACATATCTCGCTGACAGCTTTTCCATACTTCTTAATCTATCCATTAGTTCAAAGCGTACTTGTTTGGAAAAATTAAAATAGTAAATTAAAAGCTTCGGTTAATATCAAATTCTTCCAATTCTTTTGATACAGCATTTAAAAAGATACTCCCTAATGCACCGTCAATAATGCGATGGTCATAGCTAAGGGAAATATACATCATATGCCGGATGGCAATACTGTCACCCAGCTGGGTTTCAATTACCATGGGCCTCTTTTTTATTACACCCACTGCCATAATAGCTACCTGTGGTTGGTTAATGATAGGGGTTCCCATAATGCTACCAAAAGTACCAATGTTGGTTAGGGTAAAAGTACCATCGGTAGTATCATCTGGTCTTAATTTTCCTGTTCTTGCTGCATTTGCCAATCCATTCACCTGTTTGGTTAAACCAACTAAATTTAATTGATCCGCATTTTTAATAACCGGTACTATTAAATTGCCATTGGGCAATGAAGTAGCCATTCCTATATTCAGGTTTTTCTTAATGATAATTTTATCTCCTTCTATTGAACTACTTAATAAAGGATATTTTTTGATTGATTTTACAATTGCTTCAATGAATAAGGGGGTATAGGTGATTTTTTCACCTATTTTATTCTCAAAATCTTTTTTATTTTTTTCTCTCCATAAAACCATGTTTGTAACGTCGCATTCTGCAAAGCTGGTTACATGCGCACTAGTATGGGTGCTATTCACCATATGATTGGCAATTAACTTACGCATACGATCCATTTCAATGATTTCAACATTGGCGATAGGATCATTGGAACTGACAACTTGGTAATTGTTGTCATTGTTGTAGGAAGTATTGGTTTCGGGATTGGTTATAGCAACTGTTTGGTAATTTGTGTTGTTGACCGAGTTGACATTGTTAGTTTTGTTTAATACATAAGCCAAAATATCTTTCTTACTTACTCTTCCATCCTGACCAGTTCCTTCAATTTTTTCCAATTCATCCATTCCTATTCCTTCTTGCTGTGCAATATTGATTACAAGGGGGGAATAAAAGCGAATTGAAGAAAAACTGGTATTTGGTTTTGCCATTTCATTATTTGATGTAGGTTGAAAAGGAATTTCCTTTTCATATGCCATTTCATTATTTGATGTAGGTTGAAATGGGATTTCCTTTTCAATAGGTAATTCTTCTTGCAAAACTTTATCAATAGGTGTCAAAATATTATATTGGGAAATACTAGCAGCTTCGCCTACCCGAATTCTAGCAATTACGGCACCAATTGGAACCACCTCATTCTCTTGGAATAATATTTGTTCTATAACACCTTGCACTGAAGAAGGTATTTCGCTATCGACTTTGTCAGTTGCTATATCTAAGACAGTTTCATCTTCTTGCACAGCATCACCTGGTTTTTTATGCCACTTCAAAATAGTAGCTTCCATGATGCTTTCCCCTAATTTTGGCATTACAAGATCAACTAAAGCCATATTATAATTTGTATTTTGAATATAAAGACCATCACCTTCAGCCAAAAGTGTAGTTCAAATTGCACTTAATAATAATTAAAGATAATTATTTCCATTTAATACCATTGATAACTTACTTATATATAAAATATACACTATATTTTAATTTTAAACGATCAGCAAAAACGGATACAATAAATATATTTATATATTTGAAAGAATAAATTTACGTAACAAATTGAGTGCATAAGTTGCCGTTAGTTCAATATTTCTAGTTCTGTCAAAACGAAAATGAAATTTTTCTGTTCGTATTTTATCTGAAGTACCCACTGCAACCCACACTGTACCAACTGGTTTATCTTCCATTCCACCATCTGGACCCATTATTCCTGACACAGCGATGGTATAATCTGTTTTCAGTGATTGTAAAGCACCTTTTGCCATCTGAATAACTACATCTTCGCTCACTGCACCAGATGATTCAAGCATTTTTTTATCAACTTGTAAAAGCGATTCTTTTGCCATATAAGAATAGCTTACCACACTACCACTGTAGAAAGCAGAGGCTCCTGCATGTTGCGTTAATAAATGCGCGATATATCCACCTGTACAGCTTTCTGCAGTGGAAATAGTTTTATTATTGGCAACTAGTAAATTAGCCAGGACTTGCTGCATAGATTCATCTTCATTGGTAACTAAGTATTCCTTAACTAGCTTTTGAAGTAAATTAAAGTAATGTTGAATTTCATCCTCAATGCTTTGCATTGCTGGTCCAGAAGAGGATAGACGCAATCGAACCATTCCGTAATTTGGTAAATAAGCCAGTTTTATGTGGATTGGAAGTGTTTTCTCAAAATCAGCAATCATATCAGCAAGCGAACTTTCTCCAACACCAGCCGTCAATAAGGTACGGTGTGCTATATGAGGAAATTGGAACTGTTTATTTAATAGTGGTATTACATCGTCCAGCATCATGCCCTTCATTTCATTGGGCACTCCTGGCATACTTACAAATATTTTTCCATCTTTTTCGAACCACATTCCCGGAGCAGTGCCCCTTTTATTTAAAATAACCTTACAAGTATCAGGTACTTCAGCTTGTTTTAAATTCCTTTCTATTATTGGTCGGTTGAGTATATTTTTAAAAATATTAATTACATTTTGAAGAGCTCCTTCATCTACCACCATTTTACCAGCAAAATATTTGCACAGAAGGGGCTTAGTGATGTCATCGGCTGTAGGACCAAGGCCACCTGTAATAAGAATAATATCTGCATTATTGCTTTCCTGATCAAGCGTTTCCCAAATTTCATCCCATACATCCCCAACAGCCACGCGTCGGGCCACCCGTATACCAGATTTGTTTAATTGCTGTGCCATCCAGGCACTGTTGGTATCAATAACCTGACCGATCAGTAATTCATCACCAATAGTTATAATGCTGGTTTGTATCATGCAAAAAAAAAGTGATTTAAAATACAAAAATAATATAAAACTTCCATAGGCTAACCTTCAATAGTTTTGAGTATCAAATCAATAGAAAAAAGAATGAATTGATCTCAGAGTTATCGAATAGTGTATTGTTGTAAAATGGATAATTTTAAAAAATGTTAAGTAATTTGGGTTTTATAAAGTATTTTTAAAAAAATCATCATTATGAATCAGCAAAATTTTAAAAATCATTCCAAATTAGTTCCTTTATTTCATGGGGTAACTGGTCTAATGCTGCTTATCGGAGTTTCAGGAGCAATTGTAAATTTCATCAAGGCTTTAGGAAATGGTAGCGGTCTTTTGGAAGCTGGTTTATTATTATTGGTATTTATTGTTGCCTTTTTCTTTTTTTGGTTTATTCGATCATTTGCGCTGGGTGCGCAGGATAGAGCCATTCGTGCAGAAGAAAATTTACGCTATTATTCGATTACCGGTAAATTATTTGACAGCAGATTAACCTTGGCTCAGATCATTGCCCTTCGTTTTGCACCCGATGAGGAATTTGTTGGACTAGTGGATAGAGCAATCAATGAAAATTTAACTCAAAACAGCATTAAACAGGCTATTCAAAATTGGAAAGCAGATCATAATAGAATTTAAGGAATCAATTCCAATCTCATTAATTATAGGTTTGAATCTGCCTAGGGGAGTAGGTTTTAAAAAAATATAGCATCCTTATTCAATTTCTTTTTTTGCTAAAAGTATTTTTCTAACTTCAGTCTAAGTGCCACAGGTATTTGGCAGCGTTTCATATCTTTTGCTTCCATGAAATAAAGGGTTACAGCCCCTATATTTATCAAATCACCTTGCTCATTGAATATTTCTGAATGAAATATGATTTTATGATGCAATGGTAATTCTTTTAAGGTGGTTTTTACGGTAATGAGGTCATCATACTTGGCTGGCATCAAGAAACGGCTATGAATATCAACAACCGGCATAATAATACCCATCGCTTCAATGTCTTTATAAGTAAACCCTATTTCTCTGATAGATTCACCTCTACCTATTTCATAAAATTGGGCATAATGGCCATGGTATACTACCCCCATTTGATCTGTTAGCGCGTAGTGAATTCTTATTTTCGTTTCAGTAGTATACAAATTAATATATTTTAATATAAGTAACTCCGTTCGGGATGCTAAAAAAAGTATTGTAGTTAAATCAAAAATGAACTATTTACCGATCATACTATCTACACTAACTCTTCCGGGTCCTAAAAACAATAAAACAACGAAGCTGATTAAGTATAAAGCGTCTATTTCACCTTTTCCAAAAACTTCGCCATGATGCACCTGAAATAAAGCAACACACATGGTTGTGATTAAAGGAATTGCAGATAGTCTTGTAAACAGGCCAAGTACCAAAAAAAGTGAGCAGAAGAACTCTGCAAAAATTACCAAGGTGAGGGAAAAAGTACTTCCTATTCCCAAGAAATTGATAAAGGTGTTATGAATAGCACTGAAGTGTAGCAACTTGTCATACCCATGCGACATCATTAAAAAGCCAATACCAAGTCTTAATAAAAGCATGGCTGCTGAAAATGTACCAGCACTATACTTAATGGATAAGAGTTTTTTCATTGGTTGTAATTTAAATTAATGAATAAAAAATAAAGTTAAAAAGCAATTGATCGTCCTTACAATAACAACATTTCAAACAAAATTCGTTTAGTTTGAATCAGTTATCCACTTATTAACAAACGTGCGGAAATGGTGCTAAATAAAAGGGCAATATAGTTAATTTTACAACATCATTAAAGTGATTGATATAACCAATACAATGAAGCAACTATTCACCTTGCTAATTTTTGCAGGTCTTTTTACAATACCTGCCACTGCACAATTAAATCATTCCTATTCCGATACAGAAAAAAAGTTTAAAGAGGCCAGTGAACTTTTTGGTAATCACCAATATGCACTTGCTTATCCTTTGTTACATGAACTAAAATTACAATATAGCGTTAATCAAAATGCTCATTCCACTTATTTGGCAGACGATGTGAATTATTTCTATATCGTAACTGGCCTAAAATTGGGAATTCCAATTGCTGAAGACCAAGCCAATCATTATCTTGATTGGTCAGTCAATAAGGTGCGAAAAGAACAAATGAGTTATCATCTGGGGCAATATTATTTTATGAAGGACGATTTTCGCAAATCGGTCGAAAATTACGAAGCTGCAGGATTAGACAATTTGAATAATGAACAAATTGCTGATTCAAAATTTGAAAGAGCATATAGTTATTTTAACCTTAAAAGGTTGAATGATTCTAAGCCGCTTTTCAATGAGATTCAGCAAATGTCTAGTAGCAATTATTATTTTCAAGCCAACTATTATCATGGATTCATCAGTTATTATGAGCACCGCTATGAAGAGGCTTTGAAATCGTTTAGAATTGTTGAAAAACAGGAGGATTACAAAAGGGTAGTTCCTTACTATATAGCTGAAATTTATTATTTTCAGCATAAAAAAGAAGCGGCACTTAAATATTGTGAAAGTATTGTAAGCAAAGTAGAGTTGTACTACGACAAGGAGTTAAAGCAGTTAATGGGGCAAATATATTTCGAAAATGGTTCTTACGGTAAAGCACTTCCATTTCTGGAATATTATATAAATAACAGCTCTATAGTAAGCAAAGAGATTTTATATGAGGAAAGCTTTTGTTATTATAAAACCAATGTCTTAAATAAAGCGATTGAAGGCTTTAAACAGTTAAGCAGTGAAATTGATTCTTTGGGTCAAAATAGTATGTATTTATTAGGAGATTGTTACTTGAGAACCAATCAAAAAACAAATGCAAAGAATGCCTTTCAGTTTTGTGCTTATAATGGTAATAATAAAGAGCAACAGCAAATTTCACTTTTTAATTATGCTAAATTATGTTATGAATTAGGTTTTCATGATATAGCGCTTAAGGAAATGCGGAATTTTATTGCTAATTACCCCTCGTCTTCATACTATACTGAGGCCATTGAAATTGCAGTTAATTTATTGGAACATACTAACAATTTTAATGATGCATTATTGTTGTATGAATCTTTCAAAAAGCCTACTGCCATTATGCTAAAGACATATCCCCGAATATTATATGGAAGAGCAGTTGAGTATGTAAATGATCAGCAAATTGTAAATGCGGATGTATTATTGAGTAAAATTTTAAAAATGCCGGTTTCAACTGTTACGCCTTATGCTAATTTTTGGAAGGGGGAAATTGCTTGTCAAACACAACATTATGATGAGGCGATTCGTTTTTTGACTAATTATTTGCAAAGTGGAGCAGGTACTCAGGGAGAGGCTAATTCAATAACTGCTAAATACAATTTGGGATTTTGCTATAGTAAGAAGGAAAATTACAAACAAGCATTACCTTATTTTGAATCAATAGCAAAATCAACTTCTACAGCCAGTCCATTGCAACAAGATGCCTATGTTCGCTCTGCGGATTGTTATTTAATGTTGAAAGATTTTTCTAAAGCAAATGTTATTTATGAATTGATTATTAATAATGCATTACCTCAAAGTGACTACGCCATGTTCCAAAAGGGATTAATAGCAGGAATTAAAGGTTCAGACGTCAAAATTTCAGTTCTTAAAGAATTAATCAGAAAATACCCCAATAGTAATTTAATTCCCAATGCTAATTTGGAAATTGCTTCAAGTTTTATGGCAGATGAAAAATTTAAGGAAGCCATTCCTATTCTTAATGCAATTTTAAATACTTCAACAATAGCAGTGCTAAAACCTACTGCTTTTTTAAAACTTGGTTTAAGTTATTATAACCTGAATAATAATAGCCAAGCATTGAAGTATTATCAACAACTGATAGAGCTGTATCCTCTATCAGCCGAAGCGGATGAGGCATTGGAAACAATTAGAAATATTTATGTTGAGGAAAATAAAACTGTTGACTACATAGAATTTATGCGAAAAAATGGTAAAAACATTTCTATTAGCGAAGCTGATTCCATCACTTTTGTAGCTGCTGAATTAAAATATACTGCCAATGATTTCCCTGCTGCCATCAGTAGTTTAAACCTTTATCTTACCCAATACCCAACAGGAAGCTATTCATTAATTGCAAATTATTTATTAGGGGATTGTTATTATAAAATTAAAGAATGGGAAAAAGCATTGCAGGCTTATGATTTTGTGAAAACTAAAGGATATAACAAATATTTTGAAAATGCTTCTTTAATTTCTGCAAGGGTTAATTATTTTGAATTAAAAAATTACCTTACTGCAAAAAATAATTTCAACTCTTTACTGCAATATACAGTGAATCAAGATAATCAACTAGAAGCATTGAGGGGTTTGGTTCGCTGTAATTATCAATTGAAAGATTACCCCCTTGCCAATGAGGCTGCTATTAAATTGCTTACCCAAAAAGGGATAAGTACAGATGATAAATCAATAGCATGGTTAGTTTTAGGCAAGTCGCAACAAATTAATTCCGATTATAAGTCTGCAATAGCTTCTTTTAAATCTTGTTCCTTAATCAATAAATCTGCTTGGGGAGCAGAATCACGCTATGAAATAGCACATTGCCTTTTTTTATTAGGCAATTATTCTGAAGCAGAAAAAGCTGCTTTGGCCACTATTAAAGAAACGGGCAACTATGATTTTTGGTTAACTAGCGCATATTTATTAATTGGAGATATTTATATGAAGCAAAAGGATTTTTTTAATGCAAAAGCAACTTTTGAAAGTGTTGCAAAAAATTCGGTAATTGTTGAATTGAAAAATGAAGCCAAACTCAAATTAGATCATGCTATCGAAGAAGAAAAAATTAGTTCGAAAATTAAATAAACATTTTTATTTTTTAAATGGAATTCAAAATTGATTATTTTAATTGAATGTTTATTATGAATATAAAGAGGATACTGTTATCGATTCTTTTTTTTGCAATGAGTGGCGCTATTTATGCACAAAAAGACACCACCAAAAAACAGGTTATTGATATTATTTCTAGTTTTAAACCTGTAATCAGCAATACGCCTAAAGTGAATTTTTCGGCGACCTATTTAACTGCTGATACTTCCAAATATATAGCTCCTTACAGCATTCCTTCATTGAATTTATTTTTCAGTTACCAGCCAGTCTCATTAAAACCGTTGGCTTTAAATAAAGATTCTGTTTTACACTTGGGTCTAAGAAATTTTTTAAAAGTTGGGTATGGTAATCTTTCTTCCCCTTTAGCAAGTGCCTATTTTAGCTTGGGTGATGGTGTTAAAAGTTTGGTCAACCTATCTGCTAATTATATT
>CANIMM010000079.1 GCA_947468255.1 Chitinophagaceae bacterium
CAAATTAGGGATTTAGCCAACTTGCTTGCCAAAGGCAATGTTAAGAAAATCACGGACACTATAGGATTGGAAGAGGATGATGAAATAGAGGTGCTGGACAAATTAAAAAAGGAGGTGGAGCCTGCAAAGAAAAAACTTCCACTTAAGGACAACAATCCTTTTTCATTGAAAAAATCTATCGAAGCAATACTGCCGGATGAAAAAAGAAAGGGAACAGTGAAAGACACTGCGAAGCATTAATGACCAAATTTCTATTTTAAATAATGAATCAAAATAACCCTGCTATCGGAAAAGGAATTGATTGGGTACTAATAGGCTTGTATGCCCTACTAGTAATGATTGGGCTGCTATGTATATTTTCAGTAGAGTATAGAACTACGGATGGGGTGATTGAAAGTTTTTTGGGGTTCAAAAAAAATTACAGTAAGCAGTTATTATATTTTATGGTTTGTATTGCGGTAGCTGTTTTTATTTTATTTACCGACAGTAAACTATTTACCGCTACGGCAAATATTTCCTATCTCGCGGGCATTGTATTGATACTGGCAACCTTTGTGTTGGGAAAAGAAATCAAGGGTTCCAAGAGTTGGATACCTTTGGGTTTTATAAATCTACAGCCAGTAGAACTTTGCAAAATTTTCACATCCTTAGCATTGGCAAAATATTTGTCTATGCCGGATATCAATTTCAAAAAGTCACAGTCGCAATTGATTGCCGCAGCCATTTCATTTACGCCTGCCGTACTGTCTATCCTGCAAGGAGAAACAGGGTTGGCTTTAGTATATTTTTCATTTCTGATACCTATGTACCGCGAGGGCTTACCTCCTGGTTATCTTATCACGGGCTTTGCAATGGCGATACTATTAATCGCATCTCTTTTATTCTCCCCTCTTACACTGCTGATTGCTTTTTTTGTGCTGGCGGTTTTATTTATTTTTGTTAGCCGAAAGCAAATGAAGCGAAACAAAGGCTTACTTGGTCTGGTGATTGGTATATGGGCCTTTTGTTCGGTCTTTGTAGGGGTAGTGGTACCCTTTACTTTTAAACATGTATTTAAACCTTATCAGTCAGACAGAATCTTTAGCATGGTAGGGGTAGACAATCCATTTGCCGATGATAGCACAACGGGTCTTTTTAATTTGGAGGAACAAAAAGCAAAGCAGAAAAAAAGTGCTCAGCAGAATTACAATGTAAAGCAATCAAAAATTGCGATTGGTTCCGGAGGTTTTTATGGAAAAGGATTTTTGAAAGGAACTCAAACACAAGGCGACTTTGTGCCCGAGCAACATACTGATTTTATTTTTACATCTGTAGGCGAAAATTTCGGTTTCTGGGGAAGCACCTTGTTGATGTTGTTGTACATGGCGCTGATATTTAGAATCATCAATATTGCCGAAAGGCAACGGAGTACATTCAGCCGAGTGTACGCATACTGTGTAGCAAGTATTATTTTCTTTCATGTGGTGGTTAATATTTGTGTTACCGTTGGCTTGGCTCCCGTTATCGGTATTACCCTGCCCTTGTTAAGTTATGGAGGATCCTCCTTGTTAACTTTTTCTACCTTACTTTTTATTTTGATAAGATTGGATGCAGACAGGCAAATGATTCTTCGATAAGGAGATGCTTCATTGAATGGGTGAATAAAGTCCCTAGCGCTTATTATTTACCGGTACTAATAATTACTATTTCTAACAATTACTCCCTTGCAGTAATGGAGTCTAAAATTTCCCTTCAAAGGGACCAAGAAGCATGAAAATTATACCATTGAGTGAAGGGGCTTTTACGATTGATAAAACAAAACAATTTATACCGTTCGACAAAGACAAGGATGACTTACAGCAAAGAGCTGTTGGAAGCTTGCTGGTAGAAATTCAGCCTTTTTGTATTGTCACTTTACACGACATTATTGTAATAGACACCGGTTTGGGGTTTCGTAATAGTGAGGGGGTATTGCAAATCCATCAAAATTTATTGAATAATGGTATTGATCCAATTGAAGTTACCAAAGTGCTGATCAGTCATTTGCATAAGGATCATTCAGGTGGTATTAGTGCAGAAGATACCATGCTGCGTCAACGGTTTTTTAATTTCCCCCATGCTCAGTATTATGTAAACCAAGCGGAATTGAAGGATGCTTTGCAACATGGAAACCCTTCCTCCGATTTTGATCTATTGGCCAATTCAGACCAAGTAATTATCACATCGGAAAAAGGAATCATTGATGACTTTATTACTTATGAAGTAGTGGGTGGGCATTCTCCCCATCATCAGGTATTTTGGATTGAAGAAGCTGGCCAAAAAGTTTTCTTTGGTGGGGATGTAGCTCCACAAATCCAGCAAATGAAAACTAGGGTGGTAGCCAAATATGATTTTGATGGAAAAAAGTGCATGGAATTAAGGCAGCAGTGGTGGCAGCAGGGGCAAGCGGAAAACTGGACCTTCTTATTTTATCACGACATTAAAACGCCGATATTTAGCTTTTAATTGTTACCGGTGAGTCACCCTGCGGGGTGACTCACCGGTAAACAACCGGAATGGATAAATATTTTTTTCGCTTAGTGACGTCTTTCTGGACCAGGCCTTGGACGGCCCCCCTGCTGTTCAAGCCGATTGTTAGGAATGCGCTGGTTTTGGTCGCGCATGGACTTGATTAATAAATTCCGAAATCTTCCTTCGGCATTAAAAATTTTATTCATTCTTTGCTGACCCAATACATTTGAAAATTGCTCTTTATAACTTTTTCTTAGGTTCAACACTTTTTCATCCCTATCCAAGGCGTCATTACCATGGTTAATGGTAGTTTTCAATTCTTTTGCATACTGATTGTATACTGGCCAAAACTTTTGTGCTTCATCCGGGGTAAGTTCTAGCTCCTTACTAATAAAGGCAACTTTCAGCGCATCTATTCCCTGTTGTTTTTTTTCATTGGCAATAACATCTTCCTGTGCGTTTACAAAAGCAGTAATGCTAACCAATACCAGCAATAAGTAAAATTTTTTCATCTTGATATATTTAATAGTTTACAACGGGCAACCTGAACAAATTATTATCTCCGTTTACATTCATCATCCTGGTAATTTACGATTCAATTTTCCTAATTATTTGTTCGGTTGTTCGTATTAATATTTTTCAGGAACTTATCTAGCGTAGTTTCATCTAGTAAATAATCATCCTGGCTGGGTAAATTACTGTCATCCATATTATTTCCTAAAACGGCTACGTCTGATATGTCGCCATTTTTTTCTAAGTATTTAGCAATATCAACTTTGGAAAGTTTTTCGAGGGCTTCCTTAAATTGTTGGTCATTCATGTTTTTACCCTTTTCAATGGATTCATCCAACACAACACTAGCGGCGGCAAGTGGTTGAGCCGGGTGCTGCTGTCCCAAATATTGTAATGCCCCCAAGGCAATTACACCAGTTAGGATTGCGGCGGCGGCATACCTTATAAACAAGGTTCTTACCCGAAAATTAGGTACGCTTGCTGAGGGAGCCTTCGCCTTTTGCAAGATGGAATTGGAAAGACCGGAAAAGTAACCAGCGGGCACTTCAAATATATTTTTACTTTGAATGCCATATAAAACAGGAGATAATTTTTTTAATTCATCCTTGGAGGAACTATTTTGAGTGGAGTCGAAAATAGTACTGGCCAATTGGTCAAAATATCCTGTGGGCACTTCAAAAACTTGTTTGCGTTGCAAATCACTCAACATTGGAGATAAAGATCGAGTCTCCTCTTTAGCGGATTGGTCGACTTTGATTTTATCTATGATAGAGGCTGCCAGCTGATCAAAATACCCTTCCGGTACGACAGCATCTTTCAAATTGGCTGTGATTGGAGAAAGTCCCAGCTGATGGGACAGGCAGGCTAATACCGTGAAGCTTATGCTGTCGAAATATCCTTGGGGAACAGTATATACATTCACCTTATCCATTGCTGCAATCAGCGGACTTAAAGATGCCAGTTCATTTAATATGTCATTTTTTGTTTCCATCTCCTTACTTAGACCTTCAATTATCTTATTGGTTTAGTATGTAGTCTTCAATTTTTTTTACTGCATGGTGGTAGCTTGCTTTTAAAGCTCCTTCACTGGTCTCCAAAACCCGGCTCATCTCTTCATAGGGCATTTCGTCGTAATACCTCAGGTTAAATACTGCCCTTTGTTTATCTGGCAATTGTTGCATTGCCAACTGCAATTTCCACTCAGCCTTATTAATATCAAAGTTTTTATCCGCTTTTAACTGGTTGCTTAAACCGCTTTCATCATCACTGATGGATAGGGTCTTTCTTTTTTTCTGTTGCTGTAAAAAAGTAAGACTCTCATTGGTGGCAATTCGATACATCCAGGTATATAACTGGCTGTCTTCCCTAAAATTTTCAAGCCCTTTCCATACCTTGATGAACATATTTTGCAATATATCATTGGCATCCTCATGTTCTACCACCATCCTACGAATATGCCAGTACAATTTTTCCTGGTATTTTTTAATAATAGCCGTAAAACCACGCTCTTTGGTGGCGGGGTCATTAAATTGCAGGAGCAGTTCTTTATCTTCCAAAAATTGTTGAGCCATAAGCGTTAAACAGGATAAAAGTAAAAAAACCAATCATTGGATTGGTTTTATGGTAGAAGGTTTAATCTCATTTAAAAATTAAGCATTTTTTCTTGCGAGCACTTTTTCTACTGCTTCCACAATATTGGGGGCATCTAGTCCGTATTTGGTCAATAACTGGGCCGGTGTGCCACTTTCTCCAAAAGTATCATTGGTGCCAATGAATTCAATAGGAATGGGGAGGTTTTTGGCAGCCAATTGAGCAATGCTATCTCCAAGTCCTCCAATAATATTGTGTTCTTCGCAGGTAACAGCGCAACGGGTCTTGCTGATAGAGGCCATTACGGCTGCTGCATCCAATGGTTTGATGGTATGAATATTGATTATTTCTACACTAATGCCTTTTTCTGCTAGTATCCTTCCTGCCTCGATTGCTTTCCATACTAGGTGGCCACAGGCAAAAATGCTTACATCCGCACCATCTGCTATTTTATGCGCTTTTCCGATCACAAAATCACTCTCTTTTGTAAATATTGGCCAAACTGGGCGGCCAAACCTCAGGTAAACCGGCCCTTCCATTTCGGCAATTGCCATGGTGGCAGCCTTCGTTTGGTTATAATCAGCTGGAACTATTACGGTCATTCCAGGGAGCATTTTCATCAGGCCGATATCTTCTAATATCTGGTGGGTAGCACCATCTTCTCCTAGCGTTAATCCTGCATGGCTAGCACAGATTTTTACATTTTTGTTGCTATAAGCTACCGATTGGCGTATTTGGTCATAAACCCTACCGGTTGAAAAATTGGCAAAAGTGGTTGTAAAAGGAATTTTACCTCCAATGGTTAATCCAGCTGCAACGCCGATCATATTTGCTTCTGCAATGCCACACTGAATAAATCGCTCAGGAAATTCCTTTACAAATGCGTTCAATTTCATTGAACCCAATAAATCTGCAGTAAGGGCTATAACATTTTCATTTTTCCTGCCTGCTTCTAGGATGCCATCTCCAAATCCGCTGCGAGTATCTTTATTACCGGTTACCTGAATGTCTTTTAACATAAAAAAATTATACTTATTGGGTGGTTGATTGATTTGGCCGCAAGTTATGGCTTGCAGTCAATTTAAACTGATTTTTATTGAATTTTTTGTGCGGATTCGCTTTTTAATTTTAGTTCCCAGTTCCAAGCAGAGGACATCATATCCTCCAATCGGTAGGCGGGCGTCCAGCCCAATTCATCCTTAGCCTTGTTATTGTTGGCAAAGATGGCCACTACATCCCCGGCCCTGCGGGGGCCAATGGTATAGTTCAATTTTACGCCACTCGTTTTTTCAAATGCCTCAATTACTTCCAATACCGTGTAACCGTCACCAGTACCTAGATTAAATATTTCGGGATTAGCGCTTGCTTTTTTATCCATTAATAAATTAAGTGCAAGGGTATGGGCGTGCGCAATGTCACAAACATGAATATAGTCGCGTACACAACTGCCATCACGGGTAGGATAATCGGTACCCAATACCTGCATGGTGGGCAATTTGCCAATGGCCGTTTGTGTGATCGCCGGAACCAGGTTGGCGGGTCTGCCCAAGGGAATTTCTCCAATTAAGGTAGAGGGATGTGCGCCTACGGGATTAAAGTACCGCAGTAAAATAGCTTGTATCGGGTGACTCTTGACGGTGTCTGTTACAATTACTTCACCCATTTGCTTGGTAGCCCCATAGGGCGATTCGGCCGGTTTTTGAGGAGTTTGCTCTGTTACGGGAATGCTATCCGGACTGCCATACACGGTACAAGAGGAGGAAAATACAAAATTCGGAACATGGTATTTTGCTGCGCATTTTAAAATGTTGACTAAGGAAACAAGGTTGTTTTCAAAGTACATCAGTGGCTTTTCTACCGACTCGCCCACTGCCTTGTATGCAGCAAAATGAATAATGCCGGCAATATCGCTGTTTTGCTCAAAAATATTTTGGGTATCCTTGAGATTACATAGGTCTACTGCATAGTTTTTGATCGTTTTTCCAATAATCTGAGCTGCTCCATCCAAAATGGAAGCATTGCTTCTGGAATTATTGTCAACAGAAATTACTTCAAATCCATTTTGCACCAGGTCTACGATGGTGTGAACACCGATGTATCCGCAGCCTCCGGTCACTAAAATTTTACTCATGTAGGTATTAATTGAAAGGGTAGATAATTTTTTTGTCATCAAGGAAAAGTCCAACTGCATTCGTATCAAGTGAAAATTTAGCTCCACTCATGTCTTATTTAGTTTTGATAGGCTAACCAATCAATATTAGCTTTCATTTTACCTGCAAAGTCGGCTATGTTTTTTTCTTTTTTATCAATCTCAACAATAACCATCACTGTAATTGCAGCAGCATTCGTATCAATGGGCAAATCAATTTTGTATCTGCCGGTCTTCATTCTTTTAGCAATAGCTTTAATTGCTTCCACGGAGTATTATTTTTACAAATTTACTATATGTTTTGGTCCAAAATGAAAAATCACTCATTTTGGGTGAGTGATTTTAAAAAAATAGAACAGAGATTACTGAATAAAGAAAGTTGTAATGAAGTAAACAACCGCTGCCAGCATTGCGCTGATTGGGATGGTGAGCACCCATGCCCAGAGTAGGCTAACGGTAACGCCCCATCTTACAGCGCTAAGGCGCTTGGTGGCACCTACGCCAATAATGGCACCGGTGATGGTATGGGTAGTACTTACAGGTATACCCATTTGCTCGGTCATAAATAAGGTAAGTGCGCCGGAGGTTTCAGCCGCCACTCCTTCTAGGGGTGTTACCTTGGTTATTTTAGTACCCATGGTTTTTACAATCTTCCAGCCGCCACTCATGGTGCCAAGGCCGATAGCGGTGTAACAGGCAATCGGAACCCAGGTAAGGTCTTTGAGGGCTGCTCCAACATCGGGGTATTTAGTGCTATTGTAGGCTACAAATGCTGCTCCGATGATGCCCATTACTTTTTGTGCATCGTTTCCTCCATGTCCAATACTGAATGCACCGGAAGAAATCAGCTGCAATTTTTTGAACATATTGGCTGTGCGATAGGCATTGGGCGATTTCACTTTTTCTGAGTACAGGTAGGTACAGATAAAAATGAACATCATTCCCAGGATACCGTAAATAATGATGGAATTATCTGCTTTTTCAAGTGCTGTTGTTAACTTGGCAACATTCACTTTGCTATCTACCGAAGTTTGAATTTCTTCAGCAAGTTTAGCTGCTCCCAGTGATTTATAATCAGCGAGCAGCGGGGTTGCGGCGGCTACTTTTGAAAGTACAGCTGTATAGGCCGCAGTTTTAGAGGGGTCAGCAGCTTGTTCCTTTTTAAGCTGATCAACTTTGTAAAATTTTACTAAGTTTTCTTGCAATTTGGTTTGTTCAAAATGGGCAAACAAAAACCAGGTACCGATACCCGTTAGTACAATGAGCCCAATTTTAGCCCAGGTATTCCGCATTATAGTAATCACGGTGATATAAATTGATACGACCATGCCAATTAGTGGTGCAAGGAAAATGAATAGAATGATTTGGGTAATTTTTTTAATCTCAACAATATTGCCGATGCCGGTAAAGCCCTTGGTTAAGAAAGCATGTGTAATGGCTGCTCCTGCAAATCCACCAATTAAAGTATGGGAGGAAGAGGACGGAATTCCGTACCACCAGGTAAGTAGGTTCCAGATAATGGCAGCAATCAAACCTGATAGGATAACGGGAAGGGTTATAAATTCCTGATGCACCGTTTTGCCGATGGTGTTGGCTACTGCATGGTCCTTGAAAATAAAGTAAGCTACAAAATTGAAAAAAGCTGCCCAAACAACTGCCTGGTAGGGGGTTAATACTTTGGTAGAAACGATGGTGGCAATTGAGTTGGCCGCATCGTGAAAACCATTGATATAATCAAATATCAAGGCCAAAGCAACGATAACTATAAGGAGCGTCATAAGAAAAATTTGATAACCAGCTAATTCGGTTAAGCGTATTTAACAATAATGGATTCAATCACATTGGCTGCATCTTCGCATTTGTCGGTAACAATTTCCATCACCTGATAAATCTCTCTTTTTTTAATGACTTCCTTTGCATCTGGCTCAGTAGCAAATAGGCGTTCGATGCTCATGTCAAAAATATCATCTGCCTGGTTTTCGATGCTATTGATGGCAACCAATGCGTCGGTGATCTGGCGCATATTTTTCATATTACGCAATTCTGTAACCGCCTTGTGAACTTGAACGCAGCCAACAGCAATTAGTTCGGCCATTTTTCTTATACCCGTGTCATTTGGGTTGACCCTGTAAAAATTGATCTTTTTTGCAGAAGCATAAATATAATCGGCAATATCATCTAGTGCGGATGCTAGGTAGTGAATATCCTCCCTGTCAAAAGGGGTGATAAAATTTTTGCCCAATTCGGTAAAAATATTGTGCGTGTAATCGTCATTTACATGCTCCATATCCTCAATTTCGTGTATCAGCTGGGCCCTTTTGTCAAAGTCAGGCTCATTCACCATTTCTTTTAATTTTTCCCCCATTTTTACCAGCTCTTCCGCTACATTTTCAAACAATTGAAAAAATACCCGGTCCTTGGGTAGAAATATTTTAAAAATTGAGTTAAGGCCTGCCATAATATAGTTTTGTGGCAAAGTTTAGGGATTAGCTTAAAAAAATGAGCTATTTTTAAATTGTTAATGATTTGGTAACACAGCTTTAAAATTAATTTGGTATTTCTCTACAATAAAGTATGCGCATGAAAAAAATATCCATATTGATTTTAGCCATATTATTGTCCCATTTTCTTCATGCCCAGTATTTGATGGACATGGTAGATACTTCCAAAGACATAGGCAAAGGGATGCTAGCGCTCTACAATCGTTTTGATAACATAAGATTGACTGGTTATATTCAACCTCAATTCCAAATAGCCTCTTTCAAAGGGGCCAATGGGTTTTCGGGAGGCGATTTTTCGACTAACAGTAGCAACCGCTTTATGTTGCGAAGGGCTAGATTAAGATTTGATTACATTCATTTCCCAAAAGTTTCCAACGGACCTTCCTTGCAGTTTGTTTTTCAGTTTGACGCCACTGAAAGAGGTGTGAATGTGAGAGATGTTTGGGGAAGAATTTTTGAAAACAAGTACCAGCTTTTTGCGTTTACTACTGGTTTGTTTGCCCGACCCTTTAGTTATGAATTAAATTTATCTAGCTCTGACAGGGAGAGTCCAGAGCGTGGTAGAATGAGCCAGCTATTAATGAAAACTGAGCGAGATTTGGGAGCAATGGTAACCATCGATTCTCGAAAGAAAAATGGTCAACTTAAGTTTTTAAAAGCTGACCTGGGTTTTTTTAATGGTCCTGGCCTTTCCGCTACTAGCGATTATGATAGTCACAAGGATTTTATCGGGAGAATTTCGCTTAAAACGCAGGCAATAAGTAAAAAGGTTACAATAAGCGCCGCTACTTCTATATTGTATGGTGGTTTAATCCAAAACACCATATATGTTTACAAGACCAGTGGAGCTGCAGGCAATCAAAGCTTTGTACTTGACTCTTCCATTGCTAATATGGGGAAATTGGCTCCTAGAAAGTATTACAGTGTTGATGCCCAACTAAAAATTAAAAACCGCATTGGTTTTACTGAATGTAGGGTTGAATGGATGGCGGGGCAGCAGACCGCTAGTTCAAACAGTAGCGAAACCCCCGGAACCCTATTTACTGGATCCGATGGATATTATGTAAGAAATTTCAGCGGCGGATACTTGTATTTTTTACAACACCTAGGCAATACCCATCACCAGCTGGGTATTAAATATGACTGGTATGACCCCAATACGGATGTAAGGGGATCAGATATCGGTAAAACTGGCAGTAATATGAATGCTGCCAATATAAAGTTCAGCACAGTAGGATTTGGCTATATAAATTATATTAATGACAATGTCAAACTAGTGTTGTGGTACGATAAAGTGACCAATGAAAAAACCCAAGTTCCTGGTTTTACGGGAGATGTTTTGGATAATGTATTTACCTGCAGGTTGCAATTCAGATTTTAGCATTCCATTTTGCCTCAGGGATCTTTCATATATAATTTTTAAATAATAAGTATAAAAAATATAAATTATCTATTAAAATCTATAAATTTTTAGAAAACATATTGTTTGTTATTAAATAGTTAATATTTCTATAATAAATTTGTCCTTTCGCTCTAAAATAATAAAGCCATTATTTTAGAAACTATCAAATATTTTAACAAATATTTTGTTAATTGTGCAGCAAGTCGTTCCTTTACCCTGTCATTATTAATAAATTATTAATTACTATACCATTTTGTTTAGTAATCTATAATGTTTTAGTTGTAATATCTTAACAAAAAAATAAGAAAAATGAGAAAAATTGTATCACTGCTTTCA
>CANIMM010000080.1 GCA_947468255.1 Chitinophagaceae bacterium
AAGCTGGTTGATAATTTCCTTTTGAATCAGCCTTTTCAGCGGCCTTGCACCCATTTGAGGGTCGTAGCCGTTTTCTGAAAGAAAGTCTAGCACGTAATCACTGAATTGTAACTGGATGCCTGTTTGGGATACCAATTGTTTCAATCCCTGCAACTGAATATCTATAATTCCCTTGATTTCTTTTTTCATCAATGGCTGAAACATGATTACTTCATCTATCCGATTCAAAAATTCGGGGCGAATGGTTTGGCGAAGCAATACCATCACTTCAGCCTTGGTACTTTCTACCACTTCCTCCTTATTTTTTTCGGTCACCTTTTCAAAATTTTCCTGGATAATATGACTCCCCATATTACTAGTCATGATGACGATGGTATTTTTAAAATTCACCACCCTTCCTTTGTTATCAGTCAATCGTCCATCATCGAGCACTTGCAATAACACATTGAATACATCGGGATGCGCTTTTTCAATTTCGTCTAACAATACCACACTGTACGGTTTGCGTCTTACCGCTTCTGTTAGTTGTCCGCCTTCATCATACCCAACATATCCTGGAGGCGCTCCTACCAATCGGCTTACCGAATGCTTCTCTTGGTATTCGCTCATATCTATCCGGGTCATCATGGAATCGTCATCAAACAAATAGGCAGCCAATGCCTTAGCGAGCTCTGTTTTACCCACTCCGGTTGTACCCAAAAATATAAATGAACCAATGGGCTTTTTTGGATCCTGCAGGCCGGCCCTACTCCTTCTGATGGCATCGCTCACGGCCTCAATGGCTTCTTCCTGCCCCACTACCCTTTTGTGCAATTCATCTTCCAGTAGCAATAGTTTTTCTCTTTCACTTTGCAACATTTTCATTACCGGTATGCCGGTCGCTTTGGCTACGTTAGCCGCAATATCTTCGGCGTCCACTTCTTCTTTTAATAATCTTTTTTCACTAATCTCATCGAGCAATTTAGTTTGATCTTCTATGATTTTTTCTTGATGCTGCACCTTTCCATAGCGTATTTCAGCCACCTTTCCGTAATCACCCTCCCGCTCTGCTTTTTCTGCAGCGGTTTTCAAATTTTCTATTTCCGATTTGGCGCTCTGGATTTTTTCAACCACTTCTTTTTCCTGTTGCCATTTGGCTTTGAATGTATCCCTTTGCACAGAGAGGTTGGATATTTCGGTATTGAGTTCCTTTAATTTCACTTCATCATTTTCTCTTTTGATGGCTTCCCGCTCAATTTCCAGTTGTCGAATCTGGCGTTCCAGCTTATCCAATTCCTCCGGCATAGAATTCATCTCTAGACGAAGTTTTGCAGCACTCTCATCAATTAAGTCGATGGCTTTGTCAGGTAAAAAACGATCGGTAATATATCGGTGGGATAATTCTACCGCAGCAATAATGGCCTCGTCTTTGATTCTTACATGATGATAGGTTTCATAGCGATCCTTTAAACCCCGAAGAATAGAAACAGCATCTTCCACACTTGGCTCATCAATGACTACTTTTTGAAAACGCCGCTCCAGTGCCTTGTCCTTTTCAAAAAATTTCTGGTATTCACTTAAGGTAGTTGCACCAATCGCTCTCAACTCGCCTCTTGCCAATGCGGGCTTCAGAATATTAGCAGCGTCCATTGCTCCATCTCCACCACCCGCACCTACAAGGGTATGGATTTCATCAATAAATAAAATAATTTCACCGTCGCTGGTACTCACTTCCTTGACAACTGATTTCAATCGCTCCTCAAACTCCCCTTTGTATTTTGCCCCTGCTATCAGTTGCCCCATGTCCAGCGCAAAAATAATTTTTGATTTTAAATTATCTGGCACATCCCCATTTACAATCCGCATCGCCAAACCCTCAGCGATGGCTGTTTTACCCACACCGGGCTCCCCTACCAAAATAGGATTGTTTTTACTTCTGCGCGACAAAATATGCAAGGTTCTTCTAATCTCCTCATCTCTTCCAATTACTGGATCCAGTTTGCCATTTCTTGCCATTTCAATCAAATTCTTTGCGTATTTATTGAGTGCGTTAAACTGGGTTTCCTGTGTTTGAGAAGAAATGGTGGACCCCTTTCTCAAATCCTTAATTGCCGCTATCAAGCCCTTATCGGTAAGACCAGCATCTTTTAACAATTTGGCACTGTTATCACTACCCTGCAAAATGGCCAACAACAAATATTCTACACTAACAAACTCATCTCCAAAAGTCTTTAAAGCCGAACCTGCACGAAGAACCACACTATTCATATCTCTACTCACAGACTGAGCTGGTTCGCCGCTTTGAACGGTTGGCAGCTTATTAATACTCTCTTCAATTTTGCTCTGCACAAAGGCCACATTCACATTATTTTTCTTTAGCAAAAACTCGATGGGCGAATCATCATTCGTTAACAAAGCCTTCAACAAATGCTCGGTTTCAATATTGGGGTTTTGATGATTGAACGCTTCTTGTTGAGCTTGGGAAATCGCTTCCTGCGCCTTAATAGTAAAATTATTTAAATTCATATGCAATGATTTTTATATTTGTTAAAGTTGAAACTAAAGTACATAAGATCAATCTTAAAAACAATGCTGTTGGAAGGATTAATGAAAATAGAAATACCTTTAATTTTCATTCACTAGACCGCAATTTTTTGTCCAAACTGAACTATAGGAAATTATGACATACAAAATCAACTTAACCTGCCGTAAATTCACTCTGGCAGCAGGTTTTATGCTACTCTGTCTTATTTCTAAAAGCCAAAATAATTTCACAGCAGTAGATCAATTGCTTTCGATAATCAAAAGACCCGGTCAAACGCCGAGGTGAACTCAATGATCCAAGTACTTACCTGACATATTCGTTTAAAAATATTCCGTACTTAAAAAAGGCTAACCCCTAAAGCAGCTCATTCAATCAGCATGAAAGAAAATATAAAAAAATCACTTGCTCCAAAAAAAATATTTTATCTCAGAATTTGGAACAACGCATTATTTGCCACCTTCATTATGGGCATCTGTCTTTTGATTGGAGTGTTCGGATATAAGCTCACCATCCCCCAGTTTGACTGGTACGATAGCCTATTAAATGCCTCCATGATTTTGAGTGGGATGGGGCCCATGATAGATGCAGACATTGTGCTTTCTAACAAGGCGAAGGTATTTGCCTCCTTGTATGCATTGTTTAGCGGGGTTGCCTTTATTAGTACCATTGGCATTTTAATTGCCCCCTTGGCTCACCGTTTTTTTCACCGCTTACATTTGGAAGACCAGGACCAATGATTACAATAGAAAATAACACCCGAATCATCAAGGAGCTGGCCACCCAATTTGGCTTTGATCATTGCGGTATTGCAAAAGCAGTTGTTTTGGATGAGGATGCCAGAAGACTGGAAACCTGGCTGAACAAGGGTATGCACGGCTCCATGCAATACATGGAAAAGCATTTTGACCTGCGCATTGATCCCTCCAAATTGGTGCCGGGAGCAAAATCAGTCATTACCTTGTTGCTGAATTATTTCCCCTCTCAGCACCAAGACCCTGCCGCTCCAAAAATTGCCAGCTATGCTTATGGTAACGACTACCATGAAGTAATCAGGGAAAAGCTAACCCGTTTTTTGGCCGAGATAAAACAATCCATTGGCGAGGTGGCCGGCAGAGGATTTGTAGACAGTGCGCCGGTACTTGAAAGAAGCTGGGCACAAAGAACCGGACTTGGCTGGATTGGAAAAAATGGAAATCTCATCAATAAACAAGGCGGCAGTTTTTTTTTCATCGCCACCCTTATCATTGATCTCGAGTTAAATTACGACGACCCCTACGCCAAAGACTACTGTGGCAGCTGTACCAAATGTATTGACAGTTGCCCTACCGATGCGATACTGCCCAACAAGGTGGTGGACGGCAGCAAATGCATCTCCTATTTTACCATTGAACTAAAGGAAACCCTGATACCAGAAACGATGAAAGGCAAATTCGATAACTGGATGTTTGGCTGTGATGTTTGCCAGGATGTTTGCCCTTGGAACCGTTTTTCATCCCCTACCAGCGAGATCAATTTTACTCCTATCGCTGCAATACTCAACTTCAGCAAGAGTGATTGGGAGGAATTGACAGAAGAAAATTTTAAAATAATTTTCAAGGATTCTCCGCTCAAGAGAAGCAAGTTTTCGGGTATCAAAAGAAATCTCCGGTTTATACAAAATATATAAACTATTCTCCTACAGGCACAGGACGGAATCCTGCGGCTGTGGATATTTAAATTTTAATTAAAAAGACCGAATAGCGCGCACATTATAACCCGCACCCTTACCGAACCAGTTTTTCTCAGTACCATCCCAAAAATCCACGAGCCACGAGATAGTGGAGTTGATCTCCGTAGAACTCCAGTAGTAGTAATCCGCAAAACCACCAACCATTGTCTTTTTTAACCAAAGTAAATTTAACTCATTTCTTGTAGGCAATCTCCAGTCAGTAAAGAGTTTTCCCGCTGTTGAGTGATTGCTAAAAGTGCTAATTTTATCTTGAGCATCATACCAAGTACTACTATTACTTTGATCTTGAGTTTCTGCAATTAAACCATGTAATCCATCGGTTGTAATATAAAACACTTTGCCGCCTCCATAAGTTTCGCCAATGGTATGAGTGCCACCACTGGATACTGAAGTCCAAGTTAGAGTCCCTGATCCGGTTGTACTTAATACCTGCCCTGTAGTTCCATGAGTTTTTGGATAAGTAACGTCACCCGCGGTAATCGTTCCACTGGTATTTACATTCGTTATAGCTGAATTTCCTAATTGAATCATATCACTTACAGTAACTATTGCTGCATTTCCAATAGCTGTTGAATTGGATATGCTACCTGAACTAACATCTGCAGCATAACCAATTGCTGTATTATTTGTTCCGCTGGTAATTGTTAAGAGTGCAGAACTTCCCACTGCTGTATTTGCACCACCTGTAACAATTGGTAATGTACTATACCCTAATGCAGTATTATCATTGGTGCCACTTCCATTAGACAATGCTGCACTTCCAACAGCCGTATTTCTGTTTCCATTTGCAGCACCTCCCTGTCTAATAGCATTTGTTCCTACTGCAGTATTGTCATTACCTCCATTGCTACTATTGGTTAAACTTGCGAGTGACATAGTCCCTATAGCTGTATTATTGCTCCCAGGAGAACCATATAAAAGAGAATAAGCACCAAGCATTGTATTTGCTGATCCGGATGCAGGAGCGCCTATTCTTATTGAGTTTACTTGAATATTATCATTGAAAAACTTGCTTCCCGAAAAAGTTTGATTTCCAGTTGTAACAACACCACCGTTAGTAGCATCAGCAGGAGTAAGTGTTATCGTAGTGCCGCTAATGGTTGCTCCTTTTACATTTGAGGTGCCGCTAATTGATTCAATAGAGCTTACTCCACCAGAAACGGTTGCCCAAGAAAGAGTGCCAGTTCCATTTGTTTTTAATACCTGATTTGCAGTTCCATGAGTTTTAGGATAAGTTACGTCTCCAGCTGTTAAAGTTCCATAGGTACTTACATTCTCTACACTTGGATTTCCTAGCTGAATGAAATTTGATCTAATAACAATTGCCCCACTTCCAATGACAGTTGCATTGGTTAAGTTGTCAAATGCTACGTCTGCACCTGCTCCAATCGCTGTATTACCAGTCCCTACTATGTTTGAAACAAGTGCTCCACCTCCAAATGCAGTATTATAATCTCCATTTGTGTTTGAATTTAAAGCCGATACACCAACTGCTGTATTATTCAATTGACTGCCTCCCCCTTTGCCAATATTTAAACCATTTACAGCCAAATCATAAGCACCTAAATTAACTGCAGCTGTTGCACCTGTGTAAGGAACACCTGATCCACCAGAAACTGTTGTCCAAGTTAAGCTTCCCGAACCGGTAGTGCTCAGTACCTGACCATTTGTTCCATGCGAACTTGGATATATGACTGAACCAGCCGTGATGGTTCCGCTTGATTTTACATCTCCTCTCACATCCAGTTTGGTTGTTGGCATACCGGTGCCAATGCCCACAAAGCCCTCTTTGTTGACAGAAAATCTGTAAGCAGCTTGGCCTTCGGTTGGATGATCATAATAAATACCAAGAGATCCTGGTGCTATAGATGGGTTAGAAGGGTTACCGGTTGCATAAATTTGATACTCCCCATCATTATCCGAACCACCTCCTGGATCTGTATTTTTAAAAGATATAGATGCATTTTCATTGCTCTCTAAACGAATCCCGCTATTTCTATCTCCACCAAATACATGCAGTTTTGCCGAAGGACTGCTTGAACCAGCTCCTAAACCTACATTGCCTGAATTGCGATAGATATTATTTGAAGCAATTGACCACAGGGAAGCAGATGAGCCGGTTCCTCCATTTGCAATTGGCAATACACCCGAAACGTCGGATGTAAGATTCGTTTTAGTAGCACCATCTTTTAAGTCTACCCATGCATTGGCTGTTGCAGGCACTGCGATCGTTATACGCGATGCTGGATCCCCGTTGTCCAACACATTAGAACTGGGCATAAACATAAAACCCATAGAGTTTACGTTACCGGTTGTTGGATCATCTCCTCCACCGGCCCACATTACTCCAAGGCAATTGGTGGCATCATTGGATGTGATATAATAAGTGGTGTTTGCAGTCACAGTTACAGGGGTTGCAAATGTCCAAGTATTCCAACCGGCAACTGAGGTTATCGAATTTGAAGTACCCAATACGCTGGGGCTATTATTGGAAAATGGATCGGAGTAATCTGAATTTATGACAAGTGAGGCTGTTTCTCCAGCATTAGCGGCATTCAATTCAATTTGGGTGATTGTACCGGAGATGGTTGGACGAAACCAAAGTTCTCCACTGCCGCTAAGACAGGTCGCACTATTACCCACTGTGCTATTGCCAAAAACTGTTGTAGTGGATGAATTAATTTCTTTATACACCTGAACTTTATTTGCAGTAGTATTGAATTGCATCATGGCTAAAGAAGGATTTGTAACTGCATTTATTTGTGTTTGATCCATTTTTGGAAAAACAACCGGTAAAGGCGTAGCAATATCCAGCGATGATTGAGCATTCGGACTAGCTGTTCCGAAACCTATTTTACCACCGCCCTGCGCAATTTTAATTCCACCTGCTGCTAAATCATGTACACCTAAATCAACTGCACCTGATGCTCCAGTGTAAGGTACACCGGAAGCTCCGGCTGATACGGTTGTCCAAGACAGTGTGCCAGTACCGGTTGTTGTTAATACCTGACCACCGGCGCCATGGGTATTTGGATAAGTTACATCTCCTGCCGTTAACGTACCATTGGTGGAAATGCTATTATTGAAAGTTTTGGCACCACCAAAAGTTTGGGTACCCATTGTTACAACTCCTCCATTGGTTGCATCTGCCGGGGTTAGATTTAATACACCATTGTTGATACTAGCGCCATTGGCGGTAGGTAAACTGCTAATGGCACCAACATTTGCCACTGATCCGGTTGCACCGATTGGTCCCGGAATACCCTGTGGACCTATTGGTCCTATGGCACCGGCTGCACCCGGCAACCCCTGTATTCCCTGAGCTCCCGCTGCACCAGCTGTTCCCGGCAATCCCTGTATGCCCTGCGGTCCGGTTGCACCCGTTGGCCCCGTTAAGGCCGCCGCGGTCACAAAGGCGGTGGTGGCAATTTGCGTAGTGTTGGTTCCCGGGGCTGCTGTTGGCGCAGTGGGCAGTCCCGTCAGGGCGGGGGAAGCAGCAAGGCTGGTTAAATTCCCAATACTGGTTACCGCACCCGTTAGGTTGGCGTTGGTGGTAACGGTGGCTGCATTGTTTGCCGAACCAGCATTGAATGCATAAGGTACACTCACTAATAACACAGTACCCATATCAAGAAAATGATTATCTGCCTTGGAATCAATCTCCACTTGTAAATATTTAGTGCCTACCTGCCAGTTAATACCTCCAATCGTCCCTGTACTGCTTACTGTGCCTTCACTTCCTATCTGTACCGAAAACAATCCTCCAAGGTTGGTTTGTACCGTCCTAGTTTCGGTATACAATACCGGACCGTTAAAAGAATTGTTACGAATGGAAAGCCGGAGGTTCATCGATTGATTGGGCAATGGATTGCCCACCGAATTCCGCGCGACGCCCTGGTAGTTGAGTAAATTAGGTGCCTGGGCATAAGTGGCTAGGCCTATAGCAAGCATGCTGATAAGCAGAAGTACTTTATTAGTACGAGGGGATATTGGATGCATTTTTTAAAGGATTGTCGGTTTAGCTTATTATTTAGCCGTTGAGTATTTATACGTTTTATTATTTATGTGAATTATGGACAAAATTAATTGAATTTTAATTTTAAGCAAATAAATCAACAGCCCCTTGTTATCAAGATCCATTGGCCTATTGCTTTGGTTGTAATGATTGATTTAATGAGGTATTTCAATTTCAGCAACTGCCTTGTAGGTATTATTATACCCCTGCCGCTTATGAAAGAAGGTTTGGCAATGGTTTCACTTTATCGATTAATAATATGTTGTACTCTGGTGCAGATGGGGATTCAAGAATGGGCTACTGATAATGCGTCGAGGCTCCCTCCAAAAAACCCTTCAGTCCGTTTAAAGCCCCTTCATAACTTGCGCCGGTAAGCTGATCCAGGAATATGCCGTAAAATTTTTCCCAAGGATACCAATTCAACCGGGTGATTGTTCGCCACTCCACCTGAACCGCCTGCTGGGATGCCAATGTGTGGATGACTATTTCATTTTGGATATCATTTGCCCCTTTCGTCTGCAGCAAAAACTGAACGGAATTACTGTCGGCCTTTTGCAACAATAGCAGAACCTCCTGCTGTCGATGAATGATATGAAAACTTGCCCCGTTGGCTTCGCGAGAGAATGTTGCCGAATCAACTGTAAATATCGGGTGCCAATTTTTCCAGTTTTCAAAAGGAATTATTTGCTTGTATACCGCTGCCGCATCGGCATTGTTAATTACCACCGCTCTTGATATCCTCACGCTGGAAGGAATCAATAAAGAAAACAAAGTGATAATCGAAAATAGACTGATCATCACTACCAAAACACCTTTTATTAAACGCATCATACTCTATTTATTCCCATTTAAAAACTTTGACCGCTACCGCATAAATAACGATTCCCCACAATATTAATATTCCTATTTCAATTTTTACATCCCACAAATTTAGACCCTCAAAAGCCACCGCCCGCATGGCGGTATTTAAATGCGTAAGAGGCAATGCCTTTGAAATAGGTTGCAGCCAGTTTGGAAAAGCATCCACCGAAAAGAATGTGCCGCCCAATAAAAACTGAGGCAAGGTGAGCAAGTTGGCAAAGGGCGGAATGCTGCTATCACTGGTAGCAAATCCACTCACAATAAAGCCCAAGCCCATAAACACTACCAGTCCGATAAAGCTCAGCACCAGCATTTCCAACAAGGTTATCAATCCATGAATTAATGTAAAACCAAAAAGCAACCTGCCCACCACAATGATCACCACTGCCGTAAGCATTTGAAATAGCACCCTTGCTAACCCTTCGCCTAAAATAATATAAGTCCGACTAATGGGCGTGGCGAAAAAACGTTTCAACACTAAGGTATTCCTCAAATTAAAAAACATAAATGCCACTCCGAAAACCCCGGCACTTAAAAGGGAAAAACCCAACTGACCGGGTAATACAAAATCAATGGTCTTATATTCCCTTATCTGTTCCACATCTCTTGCAGCATCAAAATCAGCCACTGCATAGCTTGGTCTATTGACATATTGTTGGTTGCTAATGGCATTGACGATACTGCTGATTACAGGCAAAAGCTGTGGCCATTTGTCGTTGCTTGCGCTTGTAGTGGAAAGTGTATACCGATAAGCAGGCAGCGGAATGGAATTTTTGCTGATAGTTAAAACCCCTGCCAACTTACCCTTTACCAGGTTTTCCCGCAATTCTTGATCGCTGGAAAAATGCATGATTTTAATATTACTGCTTTTCTTAATAGAGTCATACAAGGCATTGGTGGTATCACAGTTTTTAGCCAGGGCGATCTTGTAAACTGGCACACCCGCATTTTTGCCAATAAAACCAAATACCAGGATAAAAATGAAAGGGAAAGCAAAGCTAAAGAGCACTGCCGAGGGACTTCTGAACTGTCCCCGCAAACTAGCTTTGGTGATGGCCAACATGGCCTTTAGCTGACTGTAATGATGCATTCAAGTGTAAATTAGAAAGGTAAAGCTATTGGTAAAAAAAGTGTAAAAAAAATTTGAAATCCGAGACAAGTGACGTAAATTTGTAGACAACTGACGGGATATGGAAAAGAAATCAAAAAAGGCAATCACCAAGGCTCAAAAAGCGCCTTCATCAATGATGGAAGAGCCTGAGGTGCTGTACAACCGAACGTTACGGGTAATCAGCTCCGTAAAAGATTTTACTTACAATGAATTTAAAAAAATTGCTGAAAAAACACCCTTTACTCAGTCCGAATGGGCAGCGATGCTCCATGTTAGCGAACGCACTTTACAACGCTATGCAAAAAACAACAGCAGCTTTGCCCCTATCAATGCCGAAAGATTTGTTCAAATTATGCAAGTAGTAAACCGGGCTAAAAAGGTTTTTGGCACCGTTGATTCTTTTTATAAATGGATACATTCCAATCCGCCCATGCTGGAAGGGGAACTTTCTTTCAGCTCCCTTACCTCCCAGGATGGAATTCAAAAAATATTACTTCAAATTGGCCGAATAGAACATGGAATCCTTGCATGATAGTATACCGACTAACGAGTGGCCAATTTAGTAATGACCTTTCAGGCAACGGTGCCAAATTGTATGGAGGCCGCTGGAACTCATTTGGCTTGCCGGCAGTCTACACTA
>CANIMM010000081.1 GCA_947468255.1 Chitinophagaceae bacterium
GGAAAAGGGGCGCTAAACAGAAAAAGCCATTCGCCGTGGTGAATGGCTTTTTCTGTATCTATCAGTGAGCTAGGTTAGTTGCATCTTTTGTTATATTTACTTTATGAAAAAGATTTTATTCGCAACTTCCTGTATGCTTTTTTGCATATCCGCAAAAGCACAATCATTTCAAATTAAAGATTTATCAAGTTCATTGGGAAGCTGGGAAGGGAAATTGACCTATTTGGATTATTCAACAGGGAAACCTTACACGATGTTAGCCAATATATTGATAAGTTTGACCGAGAATAAAAGCGGTTATATTATGGGTTATGAATACCCAAAAGAACCACTGGCAAACTCAAAGGACACCACTTATGTTACTGACAAATTATTTGGCAAAGAAAAAATTGTTGAGTTCAGCAAAGATGTAAATGGCGGTTTTACATTAGTTACTGAAATAGAAGGGGAAGACGGCAATGACAATAAAAAAGCAATGCTGAGGCATACCTATCATTTAAAGTTAAATACCTATTCTATTATTAAGGAAGTGAAATTTGAGGGTGGGGATAAATGGATAAAAAGGAACGAATACCTTCTTAACAGAATTGGAAAATAGTTTATCTTCCCTTTCTAATTTCAAACTATAACCGGATGTCGAAAAAAATAATTTTCTCATTGTTTTTTGTAATCGTTATAATATCATGCAATCGCTGTTATGCACAAAATATCCCAATGACATTTCACAATGGTTCATTTTCGTCTATTTATTTAAGCATTCCTGGTGTGATGAATCCAAATTTGAGTCCGAAATCAAATAGTGGGGTAAGTTTGGACGCTGGACAGGTTGTGTATTTCTTTCCAAATGGCAAAAAAGGTAAAAAGGAAGTACTATTTGTTGTAAGCCCTAATTGGAAAAAGGATACCATTTTACAGGTAGATGAAATTATCAGATTTCGTATAAAAAGCTTAGGGTATTAAATAAAAAAAATCGCACATCCTGCAAACTTGCAAGAAGTTCATCCCTTTAATTTCCGAATAGTCACAAACTCAATCAAACTGTTATAGTTGCATCTTTCGAAAAAAGGGAGCTTGGAAATTAACCACTTACACTATACTATAGGTGGGTTTTTTATTTCCCTGCCTGGTTTTGGATTTTTAGTGAGAAAACAGTTGTATTTTGGGAAGCATTTCCACACAACAAGCAGCGATGAATACAATAAAAAAAAGCAGGCTGAAATAAAGCATTTTTTAATGGAAACTACATTTAATGATCCTTTTTTGAAAATAAAAGCAACCTTATTTTTCGTAATTTTCTACCTAATTGCTTTTACTTCAATAGCGCAAACAGGTATTGGTACCACTACGCCAGATCCATCTGCAAAATTAGATTTGAGTTCAACCAACAAAGGCTTCTTACCACCTCGCGTTACTTTAACAAGTATTACCGATATTACTACCATAGCGAATCCGGCAACGGCATTATTGGTATATAATACAGGGAATAATGTCAATATTTCTGCACAGGATATTATTATTGGAATGGCACAAACTGGGCAAGGATTAGCAGCATCGGTACTATTTTAGCCTCTAATCCGGTAACAGTTTCTGCCACAATAACTCCACCAACAACCGGTACAAGAACAATAGATAAAACCTTTGCAGTTGACAATGGTACAACGAAAAAAATTTATTTGCAATTAGGCTATGAGGGGTCGGCAGCCGGCAGTGGCGATTATCTTTTTTCGCTTCCAACAGGTATTACGTTTAATACGAGTACAGGATACAATCCAATATTTACTGGAACTTTATGGTCGCCTTCTATTTCGGCCATGGCCCCCAGCACTATTCCTATAAGTGGTGTAATAACAGTTGGGGGTGCGTGGAATCAATATATGTTTGTAGTTCCTTATTCTAGCACACAATATAGAATAGTAATTGGTTTTGGGAGTACAATTTCATTCTGGAATTCTGGGTGGTTTGCTTTTTCATCCAATACGTTATTTAGTGGCACTTTTGATATTAGGTAAGCATTGTAAAATTCATAACCATTGATACCATATTAGATATTAAGTTCTACAATTAAGGCCAAATTTTGATCATGCTTTGAATTCAAGCGCTTGTGTTTACATGCTAGGCTTACATATTTCAAGTTAACATTGATGTCATATCATTTTAGCTTAATTATACTTTGATAGTATGACCATTTTTTATAAGATGAATTGCAGCTTATATTTCCGTATAACTTTTGAAATTATCTAAAATCATTTGCCAACCCATTTGTTGTAGCGCTACCGTATTTTCTGTTTCTGGTTCAAATTTTTCTGTGATTAGCGTTCCATTTTCTGTTTCTTCAAACAATACCGACATTTTTCTTCCGTCTCCCAATAATATTTCTATCAATTTTTCTGATTCAATAGTTTGATACGTACCCCAAAAGTCAAAGCTCATAGAATTGTCTTTGGCAGACATGATGTAATGAAATTCCCCACCAACAATTAAATGGTTCTCAGCCTTGGGACAATGCCAATCGGAACTGGCGAAATTCCATTTTTTAATATGTTCGGCACCTGTCCAGTATCCCCACACTTTATTGATTGGAGCATGAATGGTTGATGTTATCGTTACTAGATTCATTTTTTAGCCATCAATTTAATTTTATTTTTTTATCATGCCAACTTTCCCCATGTAATTTTCATTAAACATCTATCAATTATTTTATGATAAATATTGCTTTATTATAGCATTTAAGTTGCATCTTTCCTCATTAGGGGGCTTCATAATCAACCACTTTCACAAAAATGTAGGTGTTTTTTTATGTCCCTGCCAGATTCCAGCAAGGGTTTGTTTTTTCTGAACATGGTGGTAATTTCAGCTGAAGCAATGGAGCATTTTATAAATCCCCAACGAGATGTGAATAAAAACATACCTTTATTTCAAGTGAAGCCGTCTAATAAATAGTCCACCTTGTTTTTACAGCCCACCTAACCAAATTACTAACCATCCTGCATGTTTGAAGTACTATATATTGGAAGCATATTTTGTGCATTATTAACCATTTACTTGTTGTTATTCAAGGAAAATGCAATAAAGTCGTATTCTAATTATATCTTATCTGCCATATTGTTTTTAGAGATATACTTTGTAATTATCTATTTATTAATTTATACTAGTCTGATCAATGAATTACCCTTGCTTTATAAAACAGCAGCGCCATTTAATTTCTTAATAGCCCCACTGGCTTATTTGTATGTAAAATCAGTTCTATTTAATAAAAAAGGGTTATCAGCAATTGATTTTTTGCATTTTCTTCCATTTGTTTTTGCAATTATAAACTACCTGCCTTTCTTCTTGATACCCATTGCAGAAAAGAAGCTGATTGTGCAGTTGACAAGTGATGATATAAGTTATGCGTTTAGGTACCAGGCTGGCTATCTTCCTGAATATGTAATCTTTGTATTTAAAATTATCCAAAGCATACTATACTTGATTGTTCAATGGAAATTAATAGTTGATTTTAAAAAGGAAAATAAAAACATCCCAATTGAATCACAAATAAAGAAGGTGGTGAAGTGGTTAAAAATATTTAGCGGGATATTTACGACCATTCTTTTTGGATTTTTCTTTATGGCCTTCTTCTTTTATGTGTTACCACTCGATAGTTATTTCGAATTTATTAATTTGGTTCAAAGCCTATTGCTGTCGGTAAGCTTTTTTACCCTAAGCACCTACATTTTATTAAACCCTGCTATACTGGATGGTTTGCCATTTGTTAAATATCGGCTGCAAGCGTCGAGTATTTTAAATCAGCAGGAATGCAGGCCATTTATAGTAGAAAACTTTGAAAATGAAATTGCTCTAATTGAAGCCTATATGAAGGAGCAGGAAGTATTTTTAAACCCTAAAATTACATTGACCCAAGTTTCAGCAGCACTTGAAATACCCATCAAAGATTTATCATATATAATTAATAATCATTTTGAGCTTAGGTTCAATGATTATATCAATCAATACCGAGTTAACTACTTTTCCAAAATGCTTGCTGATGACTATTTGAGTAATTATACCATTGATTCATTGATTCAAAAAGCAGGGTTCTCCTCAAAAAGCACTTTTCATGCTGCATTCAAAAAAATCCACCATTGTACTCCTAGCCAATACATTTCAAATCAAAAAGCTAATTGTTAACTTGTTATAGCCTCATAATTGTTCGGACTTCGGTAATTAGAACCTTTTTGCACTCCTTTTGATGTCTATTTTTTATTCTCCTGGTTAGTTTTGCAGCTAATGATCTCACTATGAGAATACTTCCCAGTTTATTTTTCATATTACTAATTTTTAAAGTAAACACAGGCCATGCTCAATTAGTAACACCTTCCACTGTAAATAGTGGGGGTGGATTTGCAACTGCTATGGAATGGAATATCGGAGAATCCGTTTCTATTGCCAATTTTGTTACAGCTACCTATTCATTAAATACAGGCGTTTTACAACCTAGCAGCAGCTCTGTTACTGCCATTGATCCAACTGGAGCGCTACTACTTGGCAATCAAATCACCATTGGCCCTAATCCCACTACTAACGTATTACACATCAAGGCGAAGTTGAAGGAACTGGGCAATTTGTCATTTAAACTAACAGATGCCAAATCGGCACTTGTATTTAGCAAGGAAGTAGCAATCACCAGCAGTAGTTATGAAAATGATATTCCCATGGAGCAATATGCTTCAGGACTGTTCTTTTTGAGCGTGTATTTTAAGCCAGTGAATGGCAATGCTAAAACAGCTATTTATAAAATAATTAAACTATAAGTATTCAATTTAATTCCAATATCATTACAATAAGGTAATATCTATGCAAAAAATAAACCTACTGAATAAGCTTTTATTTTTATTCGTATTTACGCTTTTAATAAAAACGGGTACTGCCCAAACAGGATTAAATTTTCAGGGAGTAGCAAGATCAAGTACCAATGCAGTACTTGTATCTCAAGCCATTACAATTAAACTAACGATTCTACAAGGCAGTGCTACCGGCACTGCAGAATATACTGAAACAAGAAAAGTAACGACCAATGCACAGGGTTTGTTTACCGCTGTGATAGGAGATGCGGGGGCATTGAGTAACATAGGGGATTTTGCTACTATCAATTGGAAACTAACGCCTAAGTTTTTAAAAATAGAGATGGACCCTGCTGCGGGTGCAAATTTTATTACGATGGGCACCACTCAATTTCAATCAGTAGCCTATGCGCAATTTGCCAATAGCGTAGCTGCAGAAAATATTGCAGGTATCCTACCGGTATCCTCCGGTGGAACAGGGCTGAGTAGCCTAACTGCATTTAAAACAGCCTTGGCTATTGATAAAATAAACAATACAGCAGATGTAGATAAACCACTCAGTACATCGACACAAATGGCATTGGCATTGAAAGCAAATACTACCGATGTAACTACTAGTTTGGCTACTAAAGTTGATAAGGTAAGCGGTAAAGATTTATCTACGAATGATTATACTACCACTGAAAAAAGCAAATTAGCCGCCATTACAGGAGCCAATACCGGCGATCAGGATTTGAGTTTATATGCAACCACGGCTTCGGTGGCATTAAAAGTAAATACTACTGATATCAGTGCCAGCTTGGATACTAAAGTGGATAAGGTAATTGGTAAAAATTTATCTACCAACGATTTTAGCAACACTGAAAAGAACAAATTGGCCGCCATTATAGGAGCCAATACGGGCGATCAGGATTTGAGTTTATTGGCAACAAGCGCTTCTGTTGCATTGAAAGCAAATACAAGTGATATCAATGCCAGCTTGGATACTAAAGTGGATAAGGTAATTGGTAAAGATTTATCCAGCAATGATTTTAGCACCACTGAAAAGAACAAATTGGCCGCCATTATAGGAGCCAATACGGGCGATCAGGATTTGAGTTTATTGGCAACAAGCGCTTCTGTTGCATTGAAAGCAAATACAAGTGATATAAACACTTCACTAGCATTGAAAGAAAATCAATCCAACAAATCAGCTGATGTTTTATTGGGAGGAACGGATGCTAATGATATTTTATATCCAACACAAAAAGCAGTAAAAGCTTATGTAGCTGCAAATACAGCAAGTGGTGGAATTGCAGATGGCGGCATTACCACCATTAAACTAGCTGACTTAGCAGTAACGGATTCTAAAATTGCAGATGTGGCAGCTTCAAAAATAACCGGAACATTGGGGGTTGCGCATGGAGGAACTGGTGCTACTACCTTAACCGGTATAGTAAAAGGAAATGGAACAGGAGCATTTACTGCAGCTACTGCAGGCACAGATTATTTAATGCCCGATGGAAGTGCAGCTAACTTAAATTCTTTTCCAACGCTCAATCAAAATACTACTGGTAATGCAGCAACAGCAACTACTGCTATAACTGCAGGGAATATAACTGCTGCTTCAAATAGTACTTTAACATCATTACCTAATTTAGCATTAGTGGGAACCATTTCTTCTGGCACAATTAGTTTAACAACCGATATCAAAACAAGCGGAGCGATTACGGCAGGGACTGTAACTTATCTAAATACACATGGTACGAGTGGTCAGGTATTAAGTACTACAGGTAGTGGCACCTTAACATGGACAACGATTTCAGGTGGATCAGGTGTGCCATACACTGGTGCAACAGGTGCAGTTAATTTAGGTGCTTATGATTTAAAAGTGAATGGTTTAATTATTGGCAAAGGGGGAGGCAGTCAATTGAATAATACAGCAGTTGGTGTATCGGCTTTAAATTTAAACACAAGTGGAGATTATAATACTGCCTTTGGAGGTGGAGCACTTGTTTCAAACATAGTAGGGACAGGCAATACAGCGATTGGAGCAGGTGCAGATGTAGCATTTGATAACTTAACTAATGCAACTGTAATTGGAAGTGGTGCATCTGTTATTAGATCTAATTTCATTCAGCTGGGAAATCGAAGTGTAGAGAATGTGAGTACCTATGGAACTTTAACAGCTGGAGACGTTACTTATCCTAAAACTCATGGAACTGCAAATCAGGTATTAAAAACAACTGGAACCGGTACTCTATCTTGGGCAACCGTTTCTGGTGGAGTAAGCTCTGTTGAATCAATTAGCGGCACCTCAAATGTAAAGGGAGCAACCATTAGTGGCACTACGTTAACACTTACTCCTGCAGATGCCAGTAATGGAGGTATTGTAACTACTGGAGTACAAACTTTTGTAGGGGCTAAAACATTTTCAGGTACTGTTTCTGCTAATACTTTGGGAGTAGGAATAAACGCTCCAAATGCTTCAGCCGTATTGGAAGCAAGCTCATCTACCCAAGGTTTTCTACCTCCTAGGATGACACTTGAACAGAGAATTGCAATTACTAGCCCAGCACAAGGATTAATGATATATTGTACAAATTGCGGAGCAAACGGAGAACCGGAATACTATAATGGTAATGCTTGGATGAATTTTGCCGGAACTGCCACTTCAAAAAGCACACCTACTATCAATATAACTGTAGGCACTTATACTTTTACAACAAGTACATCACAAGGACCTAATAGTGCAACCAATTCTGGAACTGGCAGCACTTATGCTTACACTTATCTTGGAACGGGTTCTACAACCTATGCTTCAAGTGCTACTCGTCCAACCAATGCAGGAACTTATAGTGTAACTGTAAGCTTAAGTGCTAGTGGGGATGGCAATTATAACGCTGCAACTGCAAGTGCTGCATTTACTATTGCTCAAGCAATACCAACAGTAACGCCAACTATTGGTACTTATAATTATTCAGGTACCGAGCAAGGCCCTACCATAGCCACTAATACTGGAACAGGGACTTCATACACTTATAGTTACACAGGAACTAGTTTCACTACCTATGGCCCAAGTTCAACAAAACCTAAAGATGGAGGAACCTACACTGTTAAAGGAACTGTTGCGGCAAGTTCGGATGGAAATTATACAGCTGCCAGTTCTAGTCCTACAGCATTTAAAATTGCACTCAATTTGTCTTTAGGGAATAGCTATGGTGGTGGGACAGTTGCCTATATTCTTAAGTTAGGTGATATTGGATATGATCCATTACAACAACACGGATTAATTATTTCTGTTGATTTAACAGCATCAAATACTAGTATTATTTGGGGTACGGAAGGTGTATTAATTGGGGCAACAGGCGGTTTTGATAACTTTACTCCTCCTAATGGTACGTCAACATTTGTGGAATTAGGGGCAGGCATCAATAATACAAATCTAATTATTGCATCAGAAGGTACTGTTATATCATATGCGGCAAGATTAGCAAAAGCGTATAATGGTGGATTATATACTAACTGGTATCTACCTAGCTTCTCTGAACTTTATGGTATTAGTTTAAATAGATTAAATCTTGGAACAAACACGTATACATATCATTGGACATCGACTGAAGAAGATCAAAATAATGCAAAGCTAGTAACATTAGGGTCAGGGAATTTATATGCTTTAGCGAAAGGGTTTGCAAATGGTGGAGTTCGTGCAGTACGTGTTTTTTAAAAATTGAAACCAAAGTTGATCTATTGCTATTTAATTAAGAATTATATATCAATAGACCAACTCTACGAATATGGAAAATTCGGCAACATTGACTGGATTCTACAATTAAGCGCATAGTTTGCAGGGTTGAGGAAGATGAAATACAAATTATCAAATGCTGATAGGGAAGAATACCAAAGGAATTCTAGAACAAGAAGCCCAAATAGCTGCGTTAAAAAAAGGAATTGGAGGAATTAAAACAATTAATATAAAATCTTGATTAAAGGTCTTTTTTCAAAATCTTAATATCATTTAAAACCCTACTAATATCATTCATATTCGTAGCATTATAAACACCCCTGATTTGTTTTTGATTATCTACCAAATACATTTTATCTGTATGTATAAAAGTACTGGTATCAGTTGACTTATTATTGTCTGCAAAAAAAGAGGCTCTTCCTAAAGTATAGATAGTTGATTTATCGCCTGTTAATAAATGCCAAAAACCAGGATTGATATTATTCTGGTCGCCATAAATTTTTAATTTTTTCACTGAATCAACGCGTGGCATAACCGAAAAAGAAACGATTTCAACATTTTGCATGGTAGAAATGCTATCCTGCAATAACTTAAAACACTTTGTCATTTTAGGGCAAATACTCGGGCATGTGGTGAAGAAGAAATTGGCAATATAGATTTTACCGATGAGCGAGTCTGAGCCAAATCTTTTCCCTGTTTGATCCACCAAATTGAAATGGGCAATAGGATGCATGTTTTTCGAATCCCATGTGGGAGTTAAGTCTTGTGAATTATAATAGGGTAAACTTTCAATAGGATGGGTAAATACATTACAGCTCGCTAAATTGAGTATAAGAAATAGTACTGCCAATAATTTAACGAGCAACTGGCATACAATCCTTCGCAGATAAAGTACCATATATTTTATTGTTTTTCACGGTGTAATTGGAAATTAAATTACCGGTTGAATCCCAAATTCTTTGCACCCCATCTTCCATTCCATTGATATAATTTTTTTCTTCTTGTATTTTTCCGAAATGAAAATAAACAATTTGTTTTCCGTCGTATTTATCATGATTGTAATTAAACAAATACCTCAGGTTCCCATTTGGCCACCATTGTTTAAAAACTCCTTGTATTTCTCCCTTAGCAAATTGCCGTTCTAATAATTTTTCACCAGTATTGTAAAAGCCAATAGCCAAGCCTTGTTCTTTGCCTTTAATTATTGGCAACCGATAAACTATCCTTCCGTCATATTCAACTTGAATCATGTACCCATTAAATGGTCGATTTTTATAAGACCACCCGCTATCTGATTTTAATAACAAGGGGTCAATATTTTTAACCAAAAACTGTGGAGGTTCATTTTTGCTATTACATGCTGCCACTAGAATGGCACTGAGGTATAATATTACAAATGAGTTAACTTTCAAAGTAAATTAATTTACTAAAAATTGGCCCATCATACCGCCATCTTCGTGATTTGAAAAATGACAATGGTACATGTAGGGATTAACGGCATCTGAAAAATCATCAAATTTTGCTATTACGGTCACCGTTTCTCCCAACGGCACATATACGGTATCTTTCCAGCCCGACTCGTGCTCACCTACTGTTCCGGAGCTTCTTGCTATTATTTTGAATTGCACATCATGTACATGAAAAGAATGTCCAAAAATATTGTTGTTTACAATTGTCCATTTCTCAATGGCATTTAATTGAATCGTTTGATTGATAGTCGTAAACCCATATGTATTATTATCAAATGTAAATGCTGAGCCTGCTTGACCGCCGGTTATATTAATGGTTCTGCTATTTGTCACATCGGCATTTGTCCAGTAATTGTTATTAGCTAGCTTACTTGGTATTGATGTTATAGCAGTTGAAGTACTTGGGCCTACTTTCAAATGTAACACACTGAAATCCTTGTTGTTTAATAAGCTTCCGAAATCACCTGCAATAGCGGGTTCAGCACCCGGGAAGCCAAATTTTTGTCCAGTGTTATATGCTTTTAAATCAATAGCGCTTCCCACTGCATCATTTCCAAGATTTACTACAATTTCAACACGCTCACCTGGCATTATTTTTACTCTATTCGCCGTAATAGGCGCATTTAATAAGCCACC
>CANIMM010000082.1 GCA_947468255.1 Chitinophagaceae bacterium
CAAAAGAGCATTTGAATAATATTATTTATTAACTTTAAACCAAAAACTGGAGCGCAAGCCCGATATTTTAAAACTAAAATCAATTAATGGCATTTCCACCCAGAGCACCCAGAGGTGCATTTAACCCAAGATTCAGAAAAGAACAACAACAGGAGCATCGCACCAATCACATGATAAGAGTACCTGAGGTACGATTGGTAGGCGAAAATATTGAACCGGGTATTTACCCTGCAGCAGATGCGCTAAAAATGGCGCAAGACCAACAGTTAGATTTAGTAGAAATTTCTCCCGGTGCCAATCCTCCGGTTTGTAAGATCATCGATTACAACAAGTTTTTGTACGATGAGAAGAAAAAGAAAAAAGAAATGAAGGCGAAATCCAAAACCAGTGAGGTGAAGGAAGTTCGTTTTACTCCCAATACAGATGACCACGATTTTGAATTCAAATGCAAACATGCTGAAAAATTTTTACTAGATGGTAATAAAGTAAAAGCACATGTGCAGTTCAAAGGCCGTGCGATCATGTTCAAAGAAAGAGGGGAATTGTTACTACTCAAATTTGCAGACCGACTTAAAGATGTAGGCGCCTTGGAAGGGATGCCTAAAATGGAAGGGAAACGAATGTTGGTAATGTTTGCTCCCAAGAGTCAAAAGAAAGTGAAAAATTCAGACAAATCATAAACTTAAAAAGGATACCCAGGTATCCTTTTTTTATAAAAAAGAGATGCTAAGCATCTCTTTTTTATTGTGAGCGACTTGCTCATAATTCTATTGATAGAACTTTTACAATTACCCTACACTTCAGAAAAAAATGCAATAAATAATTATTTGAAGTAATAAAAATCAAATGGTCTCCAAAACTTCCTCAACAATTTGGCTTATTTAAATTGAAGGTGCAAACTCACAATATTTGAATTAAAATTTGTACTTCGAACATAATGTCCATACCTGATCTCAAGCATACTGAAATGAGGATTTCCAAATACACCCTTGGGTGGAGCAATTCTTACACCTACACCAATAAAATGGCTGTCAAATTTCGATAGATCGTAGTTGCTGGTATAATATGTATCAGTAGGTGCGTGGGACTGATAAGGTGCAAAATATTTTATTGCAGATTGACTGTAATAGCGATAAAATGGCGTGACAGAAAAGAAAGGTGTTATTTTGAAAGCAGATTCAATGTCAGCCGAATGAGCTGTTAACCCCCAATCGTCATGATAGAAACGATAAAAAGAACGGATCACAATTTTGTCTCCCAGGAAATAATTAGCCCTCAGTCCAATAGGTATTTTGAACCTGGAAGAGGGTAAATTTTCTGATTGAACTGTATTGTTATTCATATATACCCGATGAAAGGGCAAACTCAAGTATCCCTTTTGCCAGGCAAGGTCAAGCATAAATAATAACTGTAATTTTTGATTTACAATCTGTGAATACGTAAGCGATCCACTCAATGAATTTCTCGATGACGTTGGATAATCATGTTCCCTATTTCGACCTGAACTATTGTTAGACGTCCTCAATTCAATGGGTAAAATCAATGAAACCTGGTCAAGATAAGCCTGGGCCTTGAACCCAAATTCACGGTTATTGTTACTCGATTTTTTAGAAAAATTAAAACCCATTCCGAAAGACTGGTAATCAAATTCTTTTGAAGCAGATGCATTCAATCCAAAGCCATTGCCCTTTTTATCATTTTCAACCAACCAAGAAACGGAGGGGTATACCCTGACATCATGAGAGGAGGCAGAAGAATTCGCTTTTAAATCTATTTGATCAGAAGATGCAGAGGAATAGGTATCAATTCCCCCTTCCAAAGTAAAGGTATGCTTACGGTAACGCTTATCGTATTTCGCAAATTTGATGTCAATGATATTGGCAAAATCTGTTAGCCTTTCAGTACCAACCCCACCGGTTACAGAAGAATTATTTCCATTTTGATGGTAGTAACTACTCACAAAGTTTATTTCCTCCAATGCCAGTTTGCGATCTTTATATTGTGTAGAATCCTGTACAGGAGTAGTTTGCGCAAACATGGCCAGCAGATTCAAGTACAAACCAACTAACACTAAACATATTTTCTTCATTGCTTATTTTTAAAAATACATAGGACAAATGATTGATTCGCATACGGGATACCCCACTAATTACATCCACATCCCCCACCCGTTTTACCGCCATTTGCTCCAGAAGCCCCTTCACGATAAGATTGAAAACTCATTTCTGTTTTTTGAATTTTTCGGCTTCCCAATACCATTTCTGCATCATTCAATCTGCCTTTTTGATACTCCTTCACCGTAGTACAGGAACTGGCCAAAAAGATCATAGTAAAAAACAAAACAACCAAACAACTGAATTTTTTTATTGACATATTCTTGTAGAAATTACTTACGTTGAAAAACATTTTTGCAATACCGCATCTACTAATCAACTCATAAAATTATCGCAGTTTAGGAATACACTCTCAAAATATTCCCGCTTAATGATGTATTATACTGCTGCAAAGCTGCAGAAGCAGGACCACCAGTAACGGCACCTGAATTGGAAAAAGTGGCACCATGAGATGCGCAATAAAACCGCTGGTTGGTTCCCTCGTACCGAACCGCTGCCCCTTGGTGCGTGCAAGTTTGAGATACAGCAATATAATTACCTGCCGTAGTTCTCGCAACAATTATACCACCCGAATACACATATCCACCTGCGGTGCCAAGTGCCAAATTTGCTGGCTGAGTTAAGTCTAGACTAATATTTACATTAGAAGGAGCTGTTGGTACATTAGCTTCTCCTACAGCTGATTTGGAGCAACTACCCATACAAACGGCAGCAAGAGCAGAAGCTGAACCCAATCCAATTAACGATAAAAATTCTTTTCTTTCCATATTGTTGAAAATAGTTGAGTAAAATATTGCATCGAAATGGATATTCAAAACCCATTTCGATGCAAAGTAAATTCATTACAAATGTTCTATTTTGTTAAAATTACAGGAGGGATAATTTTTTCAACACCCTTCAAAAGCTGAACATTCAATAAAGTGGTATCTCGGTATCCATTCGAACCTTTGAATAAAACACTATAAGTCCCCTCTTTGAGCCCCCTTATTTTAAATACACCATTCGGATGGGGAATAGCATTGGCAGTATCAGTAGCATTATATACCGTCACTAAAGGGGCAGCTTCTGCCGGAAGAACATTTCCTTTTACCCTTGCAAAATTATTGTCACAAAAAGGACGTAATACAGGCCGCAGATAATATTGTCCCGCAAGGGATACGATTGACCTGCTGATATCAAAATCAATCCACAATGAGGTTTGTCCAAATACTGCTTCATGATGGTGTAAGCCATTAATTTTTACATACAAATAATTATTGGTGCCTGGCAGCAAATTTAAAGGGTATGCAACCCCTGCCATCCGAAGTGAATTATCAGTTCCCAATGTAATCCGGATTTTTCGAATGGTTCCATTGATAGTAACCGTTCCAAGTAAAGTATCGATCCCGTTCTTTAATTTGGAAACATTATAAATTCCTGGAGTAATTTGTAAAGTGTCCCAATTACCAAATTCATCCCGGCCCTTATGATCATCATCTCGGTCATTGTCATTGTCACCAAAATGATCGTCGCGTTTGTGATGATCGCTGGTATCCAATTTTACTTCTACATATTTAATATCAATATATACAGAATCATAAGGACTTGGATCATCAGTAAGGTACAAAGAAAGCCGCTGGCTTGCTGCTGGCATAGCAGAAGAATCCTCCTTTTTACAGGCTGTAATCAATACCGCGAAAAGAAATGAAACTAGACTTAATGTACGGAGGAGTTTTTTGTTGAATTTCATAATTTTATTTTTAAATGATAAAAATTTCACCTAATCAACTTAACAATAACTATGCTAAAATTTTAGGATATCTATCTGATAGATTTATTTATCGAAAGTTTAAAACCTTGTAAAGATTTTTTTAAAAGCAGTAACCATGCTATTTATCAGCGGCTATACCGATTAACTACCAATAGCTGAAGAAATTTTATTTTAACATTTATTTAAGTTGCTAATCCAAAGAATAGTTCACTTGGATGACTGCATCAAAAAAATAAATGAACTAGCTACTGGTTGTAATAATGATGCCCTAGTAAATTAAATGAGTACCAGATTCTCGATTTTGCAATTGTAATAATATATTCAGGCTTGATTAAACCTTTCTATGTTTGAATTGTCAAAGAAAAAATCAGGATTGGAAAATAATATTATCCCACAACGATGACATTCTATTGTCTACTTTAACCAAACTATTTATGAAAACAATACAACTAAGCTGGGAATTCACCCTTGCTGTTCTGATTTACCTAGTGACGGGGAGATATGTTATCACTAATAATATTTTGTAGCGCTATAAATGAAGGCAATTCATACAGCTACCCGATGGTTTGCTTTACAACAATACTGTGTTCATCATTAAATGGCTAGGTTGTTGCATTTTAGCAAGTAGGAATAAATGATGAATCCACTACCGGTCGGAGAAAATAAATGACTTGAAAAAAATCTAACAATCCAAAGACGATTACCAGCTGGCAGTAAAGCCTTTCAGATAATCGGGGAAATTTTTAGTTTTATAAAAACCGTCACCAAAAAATTTGAGGGGAGATTCTATTTCTTTTGGCTTTAAATATCCGGCCAAAGGCGCAGGATTTGCTTCGAGTGAACTAAAAAAAACCGTGGTCGGATAACCCATTTGTCCATTTAAGAAATACGCCGCCAACTCATTCGCTTTATACTGTGCCATATATCCATATTTTTTTCCATTCCATTCTAGGGGTTCTTTAGCTTCAGCATCCAACTTAACCGCATAATATTTCTCATTGATATAAGCTGCTACTTGATCATTGCTATAGGTCTCCTTATCCATTACCTTACACCAACCACACCAACTGGTATACACATCCACAATAATTGGTTTAGGCTTTTTTTTATAAGCCAGCTGCATTTCTTCAATACTCAACCAATGCACTTTGTCCTTTTCCGTAATTTTGAAAGAAGTGAAAACAAACGCAATTATGAAAACTATAAAAAAAACGTTAACCTTTTTCATACAATAATTGTTTAGTAGCTTACATACCTAAATAACTACAAAGTAAATGAATAAAATCGTTATTGCTATCACTGGAGCAAGTGGATCCATCTATGCAAAAGTACTATTAGATAAATTACTAGCCATCCCTGCCCAATGGGATGAGCTTTCGGTAATACTAACTGAAAATGCAAAAGAGGTCTGGAAAACTGAATTAGACAACAGCAGTTACCTAAATTATCCGATAAAGTACTACACGCAACAGGATTTTATGGCTCCTTTTGCCTCTGGCAGCGGGCAATATAATACCATGATCATTATCCCCTGCAGCATGGGTACTCTGGGAAGAATCTCTACCGGCATCAGCAATGACCTCATTTCAAGAGCTGCGGATGTTGTTTTAAAAGAAAGAAGGAAATTAATTTGTGTGGTTAGAGACACTCCATATAATCTGGTACATATCCGCAATATGGAAACCATTACATTGGCTGGAGGTATCATTGCACCAGCTACCCCCTCCTTTTACAGTAAACCATCCACTATTGAAGAAGTAGCCGCAACAGTGGTTGACAGGGTCCTTGACTTAGCAGGCCTAGATATCAAAACTTATAGATGGGGCAAATAAAAATGCAAAAAATCAGGATATAGTTGAAAGGAATTATCAACTGTAACAAGCCAAATCGAATAATCGAAAGGATTACCGTAAATCCACTACCTCAACACCCGGATATTTCTTTGCATCAAACAAAAATTGGGCATCGCTAACCATTGTACTAGTATTCATATTGGAAATGTCATACATATAAATATTACCGGTTTTTTCAAAAATCTTAGTACTTGAAATAGTCTGGCTTTTCTTGTCAATATTTAGCAACACTTTAAAAAAAGGTTTGCTCTTATCAATGGGTGTCAATTCAATTTGTTGCACTGTTTTCCCCCCTACCTTAACGTCCTCATTCAACTTATATAAAAAATCTTTATCGTAGAAATTAGTGAACATTTTTTGAGGCGTAATTGAATTAGCTGAAGGGTCAATTTTGGTAATTGTTAACTCATTGGTAGATTTATCGAAGGTTGAAATAATGCTCCCATCACAAAAAATCTCTTGCCCCGTTACACTGATACGGTATTTGAGCCCTTTCATAAACACCGTTCCTGTCTTGGCACCGAGGTTTTTACCAGAATTATTTTCAATTTTTAGCGAAAAAGAGGATTGTACCGACTTGAATGTTTTGAACTTTGTACTAACCGCATCTAATATTTTTTTAGCCCCCGGATCATTTTTTACAACGTCCTTCGTTTGGGCTTTTACTGATAGCAAGCAAACCAATAATGAAATAACACAGGTAAAAATATTTTTCATTTGATTGTATTTTATCACAGTCTACTGTTTTGTATTCTGCAAAGTTAATTTGTTTGTCACATTTTAATGATATAGGCTTAACCTATACAATTAAAAACTTGTTAAATTCAAGGACGAAATGACAGAAAAGAGGGTTGCCTAAAGTATCCTTATATCATTTCATTTTGAAGCAATGGATTTTTTTCCAATGCTTTTTTTTCTGAAAATTCTCTGGCAGCCTTAATAAAGCTAACAAAAATGGGTTGTGGGTTTTCTACTGTACTTTTCAATTCGGGGTGATATTGAACCCCGATAAAGAAAGGATGGTTCTGTAATTCAATAATTTCAACCAATCCGGTAGCCGGATTCTTTCCACTTGCTATCATTCCAGCCTGCTCAAATTGCTCCAAATAGGCATTGTTGAATTCCCACCGATGCCTGTGCCGCTCACTAATCAGTGATTGACCATATATAGCATTGGCCATAGTGCCCGGTTTTAATTCACAAGGGTAAGATCCCAAGCGCATGGTTCCACCCTTTGTAGTAATTGCCTTTTGGTCTTCCATCAGGTCAATAACAGGATGACTCGTATTTTCATCCATTTCTGTTGAGTGGGCATCCTTTAAGTTCAACACATTTCTTGCAAACTCAATAGCGGCCATTTGCATACCCAGACAAATTCCGAAGAAAGGCAGTTTTTTCTCTCTTGCGTATTTCACGGCTACGATCTTGCCCTCTACCCCCCTTTTTCCGAAACCGGGTGCTACCAATAATCCATCCAAATTGCCCAGTTTTTCAGCTACATTTTCGTCTGTTATGAATTCACTGTGCACGTTTACAATTTGAACCTTGCACTCATTCATTGCGCCGGCATGTACAAATGATTCCAAAATCGATTTGTATGCATCCTGCAACTCAATGTATTTTCCAATTAAACCAATGGTCACCTTTGCGGAAGGATACTTTAATTTGTCAAGAAACTCTTTCCATTTTCCCAGCTCAGGTGCTGAATAGCCATTAATATGTAACTTTTTTAACACAATTACGTCAAGACCTTCTTGCAACATTTTAAGTGGTACTTCATAAATAGAATTGGCATCCATGGCCTCAATAACTGCTTCGGTTTTTACATTACAAAACAAGGCTATTTTTTTCCGCAATTCCATATTCAATGACCGCTCTGTTCTGCAAACAATAATATCTGGATGAACACCATTTTCACTCATTAGCTTAACACTATGCTGCGTTGGCTTTGTTTTGAGTTCTTTGGCTGCTTTCAAATAAGGAATCAGGGTTAAATGCACCACTAGGCAATCTTCTTCTTCCATCTCCCACTGCAGCTGACGTACCGCCTCTACAAATGGAAGGCTTTCAATATCCCCTACTGTACCACCTATTTCAGTAATTACAATATCATACTTTCCAGTACTCCCAATCAATAACATTCTGCGTTTAATCTCATCCGTTATATGTGGAATTACCTGAACCGTCTTACCCAAGTAAGCACCTTCGCGCTCCTGGTTAATAACTGTTTGATAAATTCTACCAGTAGTAACATTATTAGCCTGCGAAGTGAAAATATTTAAAAAACGTTCGTAATGCCCAAGGTCAAGATCCGTTTCAGCACCATCCTCGGTTACAAAGCATTCTCCATGCTCATAGGGATTAAGTGTTCCAGGATCAACATTGATATAGGGATCAAATTTTTGAATGGTCACTTTCAAACCTCTTGATTGCAACAGCTTTGCTAGGGAGGCTGCAATAATTCCTTTTCCCAAAGAGGATGTAACACCACCTGTTACAAAAATGTACTTGGTCATTGTATCTATTTATAAGTTGAATACTGTTTATAATAAATGAATAATTCTTATCATACTAAGCTTCTCAATAAGCATAACACAAAACGAAAAGGGCTATACGCTTACTGATACAACAAAAACTAGCTGGATAAAATGTTTATTCAAAAATGACCAGCGGCTTTCAGAACGGTTAAAACTGGTAAGAAAAAATCCGTGAGGTCATGCAAACTTACAGCGAATAATTGGGAGCATGAAATTTAGCTGAAAATTTATGATAAATTATTAAAATGAACTGGGATTTCAATGTAAATTACCCTTTCAAATATCATAGAAAATGGGCATGCTCATTTCAAACCACTACACATATAAGAAAGATTATATAATCAGAATAATTATAAAAAAATAAAAAATTTTGTTTAGCAGTTTGTTGCAACGTAATTTTATACCCAGTTTTCACCTCCTTATCATAGATTATACCTAAAGCAGATATATGGATTTATTAAAAAACAGCTTTAAAGCAAAAGCTGATAAAATCGGTGCAGAAATAAAAGAAATGCTCAAGGAGCATGGCAATAAAAAGATCGGGGAAGTTACCCTGAGCCAGGCATACCAGGGCATGAGGGGAATTACCGGTTTAGTAACTGAGACTTCACTACTAGACGCAAAGGAAGGAATTCGTTTTCGTGGCTATACCATCCCGGAATTACAGGTTAAATTACCCAAGGCTCCCGGAGGTGCTGAACCACTACCGGAAGGCTTGTTTCACCTGATGCTACTAGATGAATTGCCTACTGAACAAGATGTAAACCATATTACCTCTGTATGGCAGCGTAGAAGCCATGTACCCAAGCATGTATTTGATACCATTGAGGCAATTCCTATTAAGACGCACCCTATGACGCAGTTTGTGATTGCCATCATGGCCCTACAAACTGAAAGTAGCTTTGCAAAAAGATATGCCGCAGGCATGAGTAAGAAAGATTATTGGGAAGCTAGTCTGGAAGATACCATGGACTTGATTGCACGCCTTCCAAGGGTAGCTGCGTATATATACCGTCGTAAGTATAAAAATGGAGATCATATTCAGCCAAATGGCTTATTGGATTGGTCAGGCAATTTCGCCCACATGATGGGCTATGATAGCGAAGAATTTAAGGAACTGATGCGGCTATACATGACCATTCATGCCGACCATGAGGGGGGCAATGTATCCGCACATGCTACGCACCTGGTTGGATCTGCTTTAAGTGATCCCTATTTGGCATTTGCTGCAGGAATGAATGGATTGGCAGGTCCTTTACACGGTCTAGCTAATCAGGAAGTGATTAAATGGATTTATGAAATGCAAGAGAAATTGGGAACCGATTTGCCCTCTAAGGAGCAAATAGCCCAATATGTTCAAGATACCATCACCGGAGGAAAAGTGGTGCCTGGCTACGGACATGCAGTATTACGCAAAACGGATCCTCGCTTTACCGCCCAGATGGAGTTTGGTAAAAAACATATGCCAGACGATAAATTATGTCAAACCATTTGGAATATATATGAAGTCGTTCCGCCGATTCTGCAATCGCTGGGAAAAATTAAAAATCCATGGCCCAATGTGGATGCGCACAGCGGTGCACTGCTGGTACAATTTGGAATGGTGGAATATGAATTTTACACCGTGCTTTTCGGAGTATCGAGGTCACTGGGCGTACTGGCCAGCCTTTGCTGGGACAGGGCTTTGAGCTTCCCATTGGAAAGGCCTAAATCAGTAACTACCGATTCAGTAAAATCTTGGCTGGAAGGAAAAGGGGAAATTTGGGGTGATTAAAAAAAAATAATTAAACCAAAAAAAAATCCTTTTGGAACCAATGGCGAGTGCAACTATATTTGCACCCAATTGGGGAATTAGCTCAGTTGGTAGAGCGCTTGCATGGCATGCAAGAGGTCAGCGGTTCGAACCCGCTATTCTCCACCTCCTTAAAACAACAAAACCCTTACTAGTTAATGGTTTTGTTGTTTTATAACTGCTCTTTCTTGTTATACGTATTCTCCAAAATAGAGCCTATTACCGCTAATTTGGGTATCAACTGGTCACAAACTGGTCAGAAAAATTCTCTTGGTTCAAGTGTTAGAATACACAGACATTTTAAAGAAAAACAGCTGGGTAATGGTGGAAGAAGTTCAAACTCACAAGCAGTACAAAACACTGTATAGGATAACAAAACACTGGTAGTCTTATGACCTATTTAAAATAGTAGCTACATTGTAAGATTTAATA
>CANIMM010000083.1 GCA_947468255.1 Chitinophagaceae bacterium
CACCACAGACCAGATCCACAAACTCCGCTAGAAGAGACAATGAGGGCGTTGGATTTAATCGTGCGCCAAGGCAAAGCATTGTATGTTGGAATATCCAGCTATAATGCCGCTGATACAGAAAAGGCAATTTCAATGCTAAACAGTCTTGGAACGAAATGCTTAATTCACCAACCAAGATATTCCATGTTTGATCGATGGATTGAAAACGGCTTACTCGATGTATTGGACAATACTGGAACAGGCTGTATTACCTTCTCCTCTCTTGAACAGGGCCTTTTAACAAACAAATATTTAAAAGGAATTCCAGCTGATTCAAGAGCTGCGAACAAAAGAGGCAATGGCGCAATTGAAAGCGATGCCATAACAGATGAAAAAATTGCTAAGGTTGTAAAGCTAAATGAAATAGCCATCAATAGAGGTCAAAACCTTGCTCAGATGGCATTGTCTTGGGTTTTAAAAGACAACCGCATTACATCCGTCGTGCTCGGAGTTAGTAAACCAAATCAAATTGCAGACTCATTACAATGTCTTGAAAATTTGACTTTCTCTAGCGATGAACTTCAAAGCATCCATGCTATTTTAGGAAATAAGTAAACCATACTGCCAATGGGCTGGTCCTTTATATAATTAGTCGACCCTCAAAAAGTTTGTTTAGGCGATTTGTCAAAGTAGGTGTTTTGTGCCCTTGAATAAAAAGTGCTTGAAATGTTCAATATCGGCCGTTAAAAAATCAATCCGCCGCGGCGGATTGATTTTTTTTGTTACTTTTTTGCATCAAGGCAAAAAAGTAAAGGATCGCTATTGCGTGCAGGTTTCCAAGCCAATATAGTTCCCTTTTTTTACCAACAAAAACTAGTTGAAATGCAAGGTTATTAATCATTCGGTTGATTATCCAGTCGTTCTTTATTGATTCATATTCATCAAAAGCTTTACCGAATGGCACTTTTTAACTTTTTGAGGGTCAACTAATTACCAAGCCTCTCAACTTATTGAGAGGCTTTTTTATGCCAACTAATTCATATCGAGCAATTCGCTAGGGCTTCCATGGACAAGGCACTGGACTATATCCCGAAAGCGTAGGCAGATGAATGATGATTGATAATTCAGTACTATAAAGTGACAAAGCGCCCATGTTTTTTGTATAGGCAGGAATATCATAGGTAAGTCCAATATTTACATTGTCATATTTCATTCCAACAAAAGGATATACTACATCCTTGTATCGATACCAAAGTCCGGCAAATAGAATTTTTTCTCTGCTAAAATCTCCAGAGATATCAATACCCAACGACCCGCCTACAGTGATTAGGTTACTATTGGCCTGCTGCTGGTACATTGAATTCATATTCACCAACAGCAAATCAGAAATGACATAAGAAAAATCAACATTGGCAACATATTTTTGGCTGAGCCTTTGATTTGGATCGTTTAAAAAGGTTTGTTTGGGAGAATTTAAATTGTGTACACTTATTCCTGCATCAAAATCAAAATCATCCTGATGGTAATTATATACGATACCTGTTGACATGGATAAAAAAGGTTTCATCACACCCAGCGCAACCTCGCCCGTAGGTAGACTTGCATCAAATCCGCCATTGGTAAGTTGTTCGCCAAAATTCAACATACTATAATCTACCTTTCTTTGTCCATACAATAAACCAAACCCTACTCCGATACGACTATTTTCATCTAAATTGGCCATATAAGAAAAGCCATTTGAAACATAGGTACTTACCAATGCCCCATTCATAGTGCGATCACTCATTAAAAACAAACTGCCATACACAGGCGCTGTAGCAGCCGTCTTATCCATCAACATAGCTTCTCCACCTACCGTAAACGTTCGATAGGTAGTTTGGGAATTATTTCTTTGCTGCCGATAATTACTGGATAGCCGCCATTTCCCCTTCACATTTGCAGCGGTCAAAGATGGATTGATAAATTGGGGAGATAAAAAAAACTGGGAAAAATGAGGATCCTGCGCATTGGCAACCCTTGCCAAAAAGCATATAAAAATAAATAGTATAATTCTTGTGTACATTAACGTAGTATTAAAGTTTGTCCGTTTCGTTGAATTTTATTACCCAAATTAGAAATGCCTTCTGCAAACCATGAATAGGCTTCTGAAGGCTGAGCCACTCCTCTAAAAGTTCCATCCCAGGTAATATTGATATTATTGGTTTCAAAAACTAGATTTCCCCATCGATTGAATATTCTAAAATAGGATAACATGTCAATCCCCGGCGTCACAATTAATAGTTTATCATTGTGACCATCATTGTTGGGGGAAAATGCCTTGGGTACTAAAAAATCTGCCTGGTCAAATATCAACACATTCACTGAATCACGATAGACACAACCTGCACCATTCGTTATTTGAACAACATAATTTGAAGGGGCTGTATAATTAAAAATAGGTGATGGTAGCAATGAATTATTAAGACCAGTGAAAGGACTCCAAATATATATTTTCCCATTCGCTCTAGCGGCAAGTTGCGTGTTGGTATTTTTTACGGCATACACGTTTGGATATTTTATTCCCTGTGGCGGAATTTCAATTTTAACATTTTTTGAAACTGACTTTGCAAGCAATGGACAGTTAGTAGGGGTAATCGTAAGCTGAACGATATTGATTTTTTCAATCAAAAAAGAGTGGGTCGGTGAGGTAACCGAAGCGCTGGTATTATCACCAAAATCCCAAAGCAAACTTATCGGACCAGATAAATTGGTAGTGGAGGTATTCGTAAAATTAATAGGGGTATTAATACAATACTTATCAAAACTAAAGTCCACAATCGGTGTTTTATTTAATACCAACGTAGGCGTATTTTGAACAATATAGGTACATCCTTTATCACTTATTAGCTTTACTGAATATACACCAGGCAGACTTGCAGGATAGGTAGCAACCCCTACTGATGCAATTGGATTGCCATTCAAAAACCACTGATAACTATCGCCCCCTGTGGCAGTAAGCAATACCGTTGCTCCTTCACAAATAATTCCATTATTGGATGCAGCAACGGTTCCTGTTGGAATGGAATGAATACTCACTGTTCCATTTTTTGCAGCCAACCCGCAACCACCCTGTAACGAAATAGTATAATTAAATACCCCCACAACAGTGGGTGTACCAGCAATGGAAATTTTATTGGATGCATTAACCGCTTGCAAACCAGCTGGCAATCCAGTAACAATGAAGTTGGTAGTACCTACTGTTGTATATTCTATGGTAGTAATTCCAGCGCCAATGCAGACGGATTGACTGTCGGTTGCAGCAGCAGAAGATAGTGCAATTGAATTAAAAGAGGAAACTACTACCGCCAATAAACTTGGGTTACTGCTAGCAGTAATATTGGTTGCAAAAACTGAAATGTTACCAGATTGGCCGGATGAATCTATTGTAACGGTGATGGTGTTGGTTCCCTGACCAGCTGTAATTCTCCAGCCTGTTGGAACAGCCCAGGTATAAGTGGCTGCATTGGCAACTGCCCCTACACTATATATCTGCCCCGAAGTAAAAGGGCATTGAATCACTGTCCCCGTAATTGATCCAGGAGTCAAGGGAGCCGGTACGGGAGTGAATTTAACTGGAGTGGTAGCGATTGAAATTTCTCCGCTCACAGTAAATCCTAGGGTGGCAGTGGATGCAACAACAGCACTGGTTAATATAGCAGTATAGGTTCCATTATAATTATCAATCGTATTGGCGATGGTTCCAGCATCGGTAGTAATCACCACGATTCCTCCACTGGTAGTGAGGTTAAGGCCGGAACTATTTTTTAACTGAACGGTTATGATGGACGTGGATGTTCCATCAGCCATAATGATCGGAGCCGAGGCTGTTATGGTAGAAAGATTAATAGCTGGAGCAACTGGAATAGCACCGCAGATTGGAATAGAAAAAGTACTACAATCAAAGGAGGTTACATATAAATCGTCATTCGTTCCGTCACCCATACTTCCCCTGGCTTTATGACCAACATAGCAAAACTGATCACTGCCTACCTTTAAATACACCAGGGAATGTCCACCCATTTCACAAAAAATAGCTTTACTGCCGGATGATCCACTAGCTATACCAGGATCATAACTTGCTACACCAGGGTCATAGCTTGAAATAGTACCAGTACCTTTTCCAAGCATCCCGGCATCATCCTCACCCCAGGTATACAATTTGCCATCGGTGGTAATGGCCGATGCACAGGGAATACCTGAAGTATGCTCCTGTACCGAAATGAAATTAATATTGGTGAAATTAGTAGCATTGGAGCTTTTAACATTTACCCAACTTGTCCGTTCTGTTGAAGAAAAGTCGCCACACTGTTTTTTTGAATTATCACCCAATGCATATAAACTGCCAGAATTACTCAGCAAATAATAAGTGTTTTTTGCAGTATACGGTGAATTTTTAGTACCACCTGTCACTCCAATCATTTTAGCAATATTGCTCGATGAAAATTCAGCAGGCAAGCTCATCTTGGTTGCATATAATTTTGCTGCTGCTGCAGTACCATTTCCTAAATAGGTGGTATTACCCCAAGTATACACATCCCCATTGGCTGCCAAAGCCATAAAAGCACTGTTGTATTGCGTAGACGAAGGTAGAGTACTAACCTGGCCCCGTGCAGCTGTAATATTAGTTAAAGGAGTTGATGCTGCTGTACTCACCCTTTTCCAAGAAGAAGAACCAACCGTATTAGCAGATCCGCCATTTGCCTCCACCGCCTGGTTAGTCTGGGTAAGTATCCAAACCTGTCCGTTTCGATTTGGATTTACATTGTCATTTTTGGTTACTATCAAAAGGGTTTTATTCGTTGCAAAAATACTCGCAACATCGGCTACTGCAATACCACTGGGCAGTTTCGATATAGCATCACCCCCTGAAGGCGTTAAAATTTTTTGAAAATTAGTGGTGGTAGTTAACGTAGTTGGAAGAACACCGCCGTAATTGCCTTGGTTATAACCAAGGGCATACAATCCGTCAGAGGCCAATACAATCACCTGATCATATCCACCAACACCTCCACCAACAGTACCCATCAGTGGAATGGCTGAACCTGGAGGAATCAAATCCATCGGGGTTAATTGATTTACATAACCAAATCCCATGTTTTCTCCCCAAACAGCAATTTTCCCATCGGTCTTTACCGCCATTGTAGCATGGTATCCACTTACAATTCTGTCATAAATAGAGCTACACTGGGCATGAGATTGCTCCAACAGAAAAAAAAGAAAAAAAATAAAAAATATTAGCTGATAAAAATATCTCTTATAACTGGTTTTAATAGACATTGGAATATAGTATAAAACAAGTCAATCACTCATTCAAAGTTTCATAAGAAACTCCTTTAAAAAAATATAATTAAAAATCAGATTCAACTTGTGATGGCCCTACCCTGCTAATTTATAAATCAATAATAATTTCGCCCCGCAAAATTACATAACGAGCAGTCAGTTTATCCTTTTTAGGTGTTAGTTCTATCAATCAAATACCACCATCCAAGGCTTTTTACTAATTAACCTATAATAAAGTTAATTACTTCCACTCAATAAACCCTGAATATGGTGAAGAGGAATAGGCAGAAATTTACCAACAACACTCGGAAACATTGGTTGAAAACACATACCCCAACTACAGTATCCGGTTGTAGGGAACACTTAAACAAATATATAAACCACCTGAAATGGAGCTTAAATGCCTGCTATACAGGATGTTCTCGGTGCGAATCAATGCAGTAATAGGATTTGTCCATTTCGCTGAATTTTATTGCCCAAATTGGAAATGCCTTCTGCAAACCATGAATAGGATTCTGATGGCTGGGCCACTCCTCTAAACATTCCGTCCCAGCTAATATTGACATTGGTGGTTTCAAAAACTAAATTTCCCCAACGATTGAATATTCTAAAATAGGCTAACTTCTCAATACCTGGCATCACAAATAATAGTTTATCATTATGACCATCATTATTGGGTGAAAACGCTTTGGGTACAAAAAAATCTGCTTGGTCAAATATCAACACATTCACAGAATCGCGATAAATACATCCTGCATCATTCGTTATTTGAATCTGATAATTGGAGGGGCCAGTATAATTAAAAATGGGTGATTTTATTGCCGGGTTATTGAGACCAATGAAAGGACTCCAACTATATATTTTTCCACTCGCTCTAGCGGTAAGTGGTGTATTGCTATTTTTTACAGCATACACTGTTGGATATTTTATTCCCTTTGGTGGAATTTCAATTTGAACATTTTTCGAAACAGACTTTGCAAGCAATGGACAATTAGCAGGAGTAATGGTAAGCTTAACAATATTGGTTTTTTCAATCAAAAAAGAATGAGTCGGTGATACATTCGAAGCGCTGGTATTATCACCAAAATCCCAAAGCATACTCACTGGGCCAGACAAATTGGTAGTGGAAGTATTGGTGAAATGAATAGGCGTGTTAATACAATATTTGTCAAAACTAAAGCCCACAACAGGTGCGCTATTCAGTATTAAGGTAGGCGTGTTTTTTACAAAATTAGCACAGCCTTTATCACTTATTAATTTTACTGAATACATACCCGGCAGACTGGCAGAATAAGCAGCTGCAGCAACTCCTGCTATTGGATTGCCATTGAAATACCACTGATAATCATTTCCCCCGGTAGCACTAAGCAACACAGTAGCCCCTTCACAAATAATTCCATTATTAGATGCAGCAACGGTTCCTATTGGAAGGGCATGAATACTCACTGTTCCATTTGCTGTAACCTGCCCGCAACCTCCCTGCAACAAAATGGAATAATTGAATACACCTACAACAGCAGGTGTGCCAGTAATGGTAATTTTATTGGATGCATAAACCGCTTGCAAACCAGCAGGCAAGCCGGTAACAATGATACCAGTAGCACTTATTGTAGCATACTCTATTTGGGTAATAGCATTACCAATACAAATGTTTTGGCTGTCAGTTGCTAAGGCTGAAGAGAGTGAAACTTTATTGTCTGGTATTACATTTATTTCTCCCGTCTGGTCAACTATTTTACAACCGCCCAATAAAGAAATGGTATAAATAAATGAACCCGCCAACGTTGGAGAACCACTGAGCCTTATTGCATTATTTGACCAATTGCCTGTAACCCCTGCTGGCAGGCCGCTAAAGCTTGCACTCGTTGCTCCGGTTGTTGAAAAAACGGTATTGGCCAATGCTGTATTAATACAAATAGTCTGATTAGCCGAACCTGAAGAAATGGAGGAAGTACTGATCGGCAGAACCGCTACTGCCAATGTCGCTGCCGAACCCAATCCACATACATTACCAGGCACTAATTTGATATCGCCATCTTGGCCTACCTGCCCAGTAGTTACTGTAAGCAAAGTATCGCCCTGAATAGAATTGATTGTCCAACCGATTGGAACGGACCAGGAATAAGTTGTTGCATTTGAAATGGAAGCTATTTTATAGGTTTGACCTACAACACCTGCGCACTGAATGGTAGCTCCGGTTATTAACCCAGCAACTGGTAGGTTAAGCACTTTTACCAATGCAGTTCCCGTCATCGAATTTGTACAACTTGATATGGTATTAGTTGCAATCACTGAATAGGTTCCAGCTACTAATTTATTTCCAAAATTGATAGCTGATCCTGTGCCAGCTATTGCAATGCCACTATTGATTCCATTCTCTTGCAATTGATACTGTACACCTATTTGTGAGCCAGCTAATCCAATCGGCAATCCGGCACCTCCACTACAATAGGATCCAGTTCCGGTAACTGCATAACTTGATGGCACCACAATATTTTGCGTAATGGTTATACTAGCAGTAGATGAACAAATATTCGCATCCGTTACGGTCACCATATAAGTTCCAGGCCCAGTAATACTTGAAGTGGAAGCAGTACCTAAACCATTAGTCCATAAGTAACTCACACCTCCGGTGGCAGTTAAATTGATTGCAGTAGTTGAACAAGTTAATAAGGTTGTTGACGGCGAAATGATTGCTGCTACCGGCAATGCATTTACTTTAATAGTTCCTTGAGCTGAAATTACTCCACAGCCCCCAGTAAGTGCTACCGTATAATTGAAAACCCCTGCTGTACTAGGTGTTCCGCTGATGATAACATTATTGGAAGTAGAACTCCCTGTTACCCCAGCTGGCAAACCAGCAAAGCTAATACCAGTAGCTCCCGTGGTTGAATAAGCTATTGAGGCAATGGCGGTATTGATACAGTTGGTTTGATTATCTGTGCCAGCAGCTGAACTTAAAGCAATCACATTATTCGCAGTTACAATGATGGTTCCAGTGGCTGTGATTGCTCCGCAACCGCCTGTTAATGGTATGCTGTAATTGAATGTTCCACTTGAACTGGGCGTACCACTTATGGTGATAGTATTGGAAGCCCAAGAAGCGCTTACCCCTGGAGGTAAGCCATTAGTAGCAGCAATTCCACTGTTAGCAATATCCGTTGCTCCTGTGGTTAAATGCGTAATATTCGTTAATGGCGTATTGATACATATCGTTGGAGTGGAGGATGCAATACCCACCGTATTGATTGCGCTGATCGTTGTAGCAATAGATGAAGTAGCTGATGCAGCGGTACAATTATTTGAATTGGAATAATTGATGGTTACCGTTTTAGTTCCTGAAGTTAACCACTTTAATGTGACGGTATTACTTGTATTGCCTATTCCACCTGATGTAATAGTATAATCTGTATTTAAGGTTCCGGGTACTGTCCAAATATAATTGCTTTGGCTTGGTTGAGTTGAATAGGTAAGATCCGTATTTGGACATTCCCTAACTCCGGGCTGTACAATAAAAGAAGGGATAGGAAGTGCATTGACCACTGTAGCCAATGATGAAGTAGCTGCAATGGCAGTACAACTATTGCTATTGGTATAATTGATGGTTACTGTTTTAGTTCCTGTAGTTAACCACTTTAATGTGACGGTATTACTTGTATTGCCTATTCCACCTGATGTAATAGTATAATCTGTGTTGAGGGTTCCGGGTACCGACCAAACATAATTGGATTGGCCAGATTGAGTTGTATATACTACATCGGCATTTGGACATGCAGTGACTCCAGGTTCTGCTGTAAAAGAAGGTGCAGGAAGTACATTTACCGTGGTAGCTGATGAGGAAGTGGCTGATGCAGCGGTACAACTATTTGAATTGGTATAATTGATGGTTACCGTTTTATTACCGGCAGTTAACCATTTTAATGTGACGGTATTGCTCGATGCACCACCCCCAGATACAATCGTATAATCTGTATTGAGGGTTCCGGTGAATGTCCATATATAATTGCTTTGGCTAGCTTCTGTAGTATAAGTAACACTAGCACTTGCACAAACAGCTGCACCGGGCTGTGCAACAAAAGAAGGCATAGGAAGTGCATTTACCGAAGTAGCAGTGGATGAAGTGGCAGATGCAGCGGTGCAATTATTTGAATTGGAATAATTGATGGTGACCGTTTTAGTTCCTGTAGTTAACCATTTTAATGTGACGGTATTGCTGGTTGTACCTAATCCACCTGATACAATGGTATAATCTGTACCTAAGATTCCGGGTACTGTCCAAATATAATTGGCTTGACTAGATTGAGTTGAATAGGTAACATCAATACCTGGACAGGCATTGGCTCCGGGTTGTGCAATAAAAGAAGGGGAAGGAAGTGCATTTACCACCGTAGCAGTCGATGAAGTAGCTGATTCAGCTATACAACTATTGCTATTGGTATAATTGATGGTTACCGTTTTACTTCCTGTGGTTAACCATCTTAAGGTGACGGTATTGCTGGTTGTACTACCCCCTGAAATGAAATAATCTATGTATGGGGTTCCGGGTATTGCCCATATATAATTGGACTGGCTAGATTGAGTTGTATAGGTCACATCGGCATTTGGACATGCAGTGGCTCCAGGCTCTGCTATAAAAGTAGGAATAGGTGCTGCATTTACTGTTGTAGCCGATGAGGAAGTTGCTGACAAAGCGGTACAATTATTTGAATTGGAATAATTAATTGCTACCGTTTTAACTCCTGCAGTTAACCATTTTAAGGTGACAGTATTAGTTATTGCAGTACCGCCAGATGTAATGGCATAATCTGTGTTCAAGGTTCCAAATCCTGTCCATACATAATTGGTTTGACCAGGCTCTGTAGTATAAGTTACATTCGTATTTGCACAAATAGTTGATCCGGGTTGGGTTGTAAATGTAGGGTTTGGTCTTGCGCTTACCGTTGTAGCAGTGGATGAAGTAGCTGATGCAGCGGTACAACTATTGACATTGGTATAATTGATGGTTATAGTTTTAATTCCTGTAGTTAACCATTTTAATGTGACGGTATTACTAGTGGTACCTATGCCTCCTGATGTAATGGAATAATCCGTATTTAAAATCCCTGGCACTAACCATACATAATTGGATTGACCCGCCTCTGTAGTATACGTTACATCGGCATTTGGACATGC
>CANIMM010000084.1 GCA_947468255.1 Chitinophagaceae bacterium
AACTCAATTATCTTATCATTAATTGTCTTAATGGTATGTCGGATAACCTCCTCGTCTTTGGGCAGGGTTTTAATTCGATAGGTTCTGTCACCTATCACAAGGTTAATGGGAATGAGTTCCGACATAGTTTTTATTCACTTAGCAATCCTATACTTTTATCAATTTCTTTGATGTATTGATTGATTTGATGTTCGAATGTTTTTTTGTCCTTGTCATTCATTTTACCTGCAGCAGATTTTAAAATCCCTGCCTGTTGTTCCATTTGATTGATACGGAGCAAATTGTTTTCCTGGCTAATTTTCAATTCTTTGATTGACTGGGTTAGCTGTTCATTTTCTTTTTGAAGCAACTGGTATTGCTTCAGCAACTGCTGAAGTTTGGAGTTGATCCGGTTAATATTTTCCGACAGGGTTGACAATTGAAAAAGTTTAGTTTATATAAGTTCAAACCAAGGGTATTTTTGATGTACTGAACTGAAATAGGCGATTATTTTCTTATTACTGCATTTAATTCTTTTTCATATGCAGTAATCAAAGAAGCCATCATGACATCGATGTCTTTGTCCGTCATGGTTTTTTCTTCATCCAAAAAGGTTAGGCTAATTGCAATTGCTTTTTTATCTGCTCCCAATTTTTCACTTTCAAATATATCAAATAAATTGATAGACTGTAATTTTTTGAGCTTAGTTGCATAAGTCACTTGCTCAATGGTTTCGTACTTCAGTGTTTTATCAACCACTATTGATAGGTCCCTAGTTGCAGCAGGAAATTTTGAAATTTCATGGTACCGTACCTTGATCGAATTATTTAGTTGTAATACCTTATCCCAGTTGATGTCAATATAAAAAACGGGTTGTTTGATATCAAATTGATCTAGTGTTTTTTTGTTTACAATACCCATGGTTGCAACCACTTCATTTTGAATGCTTGCCTCAATACAGTCATCCAGTGTAGGCTCGTTTTTTCGATTGTAATTCCCTATGGGTAAGCCTACAATTGCCATCGTGTTTTCAAACACTCCCTTTGCGAAATAAAAATCTGTTTTCTCGCTCTTTATTTTCCATCCTCCTACCTGTTTATTTCCTGTTATGTAAATGCTGATATGTTGTTGCTCTTCATATTTGCCTAATGCAGTAGTATGGTAGGTCTTGCCAAATTCAAACAGTTGCAGGTCTGTATTTTTTCGGTTACAGTTGTAGGCAACTGTTTCCAAACCTGTTTCCATCATGGAGGGGCGCATTACATTGAGGTCTGCGCTGAGGCTATTGATCATTTTCACCGTTGTTTGCAGCACTTCTTCGCTATAGTAGGCAGCATTGGTAATGCTATTGGTAAAAATTTCATTAAAGCCAATTCCAATTAATGCAGCGGCTACTTTTTCTTTATAAGCAGTAGCATGTCCTAATGTCTCTACCGAGTGAGAAATGGTAATGGCGGAAGGGATTTCAATTAAATCAAGACCATCTATGCGCATAATTTCTTCTACAATATCGGCCGGAATAGTAATGTCTGGCTTGCTGTAAGGTACTGCAATTCGGATGTCATCCATTCCTTCCTTAATAATTTCGAAACCTAGGGCAGTTAATATATTTTTAATGGTGTCGCCGTGATAATTTTTACCACTTAGTTTTTTTAAATAATGGTATTTGATCGTGATCTCCGATTTTTCTTTGGGAGCTGGGTAAACATCCATAATGTCGGAGGCAATTTCTCCACCGGCAATTTCTTGAATCATCAGCGCAGCTCTTTTTAATACATTCACTGTATTACTGATATCAACTCCTTTTTCAAATCGGGTAGCAGCATCCGTGCGTAGTCCAAGTCGGATGGATGTCTTACGGATACTAAGCGGATTGAACCAAGCGCTTTCCAAAAAAATATTTTTAGTGTTATTGGTTACTCCACTTTGCAGGCCACCATATACACCAGCAATACACATTGGAGCCTCCGCATTGCATATGAGCAAATCTTCTGCCGAAAGCGTTCTTTGTTTTTCATCCAGTGTTACAAACGGGCTAGCATCCGGTAGATTTTTTACAATAATTTTTCCACCAATAATCTGGTCAGCATCAAATGCATGAAGGGGCTGGCCAGTTTCGTGCAAAATAAACTGGGTGATATCTACAATATTGTTAATGGGCTTTAAGCCGATGCTCTTTAGTTTTTGTTGTAACCATACAGGGCTTTCTGCAATACTGACATTCTGCAGACTTACACCGGCATAGCGTTGGCAAGCTTCTTTGTTTTCTATGCTTACTGAAATTTGATTGCCCTTTTGAGTGGTCTTAAAATTATTTTTAAAAGGAGATTTGACAGCAGTTTCTTTTTTATTGTGATGCGATAGCCATGCACACACATCCTTTGCAACACCTAGATGGCTCATTGCATCCATTCGGTTGGGCGTAAGCCCTATTTCGAAAATATAGTCCTCATAGGGTTTAAAATATTGTGCTGCATCCATTCCGATTTCAGTTGCTGTTGGCAATACGATGATGCCTGCATGTTCATTGCTTAAGCCAATTTCATCCTCTGCGCAGATCATTCCAAAGCTTTCTACCCCACGAATCTTTACTTTTTTCATGGTAAGCGGTTCCTTATTCAAAGGATAGATGGTAGTTCCGATTAAGGCAACTATCACTTTTTGCCCTACTGCCACATTGGGTGCCCCGCAAACTATTTGTAATGGTTGATCATTGCCAATTTCAACAGAGGTGATATTCAGCTTATCTGCATCTGGATGCTTGGTGCAAGCAATTACTTTTCCGATGACCAACCCTTTTAATCCGCCCTTTATATCTTCATATCGTTCAAGGCTTTCTACTTCCAGTCCAATGGAAGTAAGTATTTTACTCAGTTTCTCAGGGGCTACCTTTATTGGTAAATATTCACTCAGCCAATTATAACTTATGGTCATTCAATCTTTATTGATTAATAGTGTATGATCGGGCAAAGATAGTTATTGAGCCCCAAGCGTAAAAAACGGATATTAAAAACCAGCTATTTTTTTGAAAATAACCTGCTACTGAGCTATAATAACACAATAAATCGGCGATAAATCATTTAAATAAAAGTACCAACTTTAAAAAAAACGGATCTGGTGCAGAAAAAACAGTTTGTACGTTTTCAGTTGTTGATAAAATAGTTCAGAATGCCATCGATGGGGCGAATCGACTGTTAATAAATATGTGAATAAGGTATTAATAAGCTATTTTTGCTCGTGCATTTGTTGTGTATAATGAATATAGAAAGTTTGACTGGAGGCACTGTGGATAATCAATCGGTTTTTTGCATTTACCTTAGCCGAGTTGAAATCTTTTGTTCTTCCTTAGGCTTTTTCTATGTGGGTAAGCAAGGGGTACTGACATTGAGTTTTACGGCAAATAATCGATATCGATTTCCAATATCAAATGAAAAACTGACACTTTATTCTAGAAAAAAATAGTAATCCTATGGAGCTGACCAATTTGAACAAGGATAGAAAAGTAAGACGAAAACCTTCCATTGATTTGGGAAATATGGTTTTTGGCAAAGTGCCTCCCCAATCTAAGGAACTGGAAGAGGCAATACTAGGTGCAATCATGTTGGAAAAGAGTGCTTTTGACACAGTGGTGGAGATTTTAAAGCCCGAGTGTTTTTATGGAGAAGCTCACCAAAGTATTTTTAAGGCCATGAAGTCGTTGGCCGATAAAAGTTTGCCAATCGATTTGTTGACTGTGGTGGAGGAATTAAAAGTAAGGGGAGATCTTGAGCTGGTAGGTGGTGCTTATTATGTTTCCAGATTAACCAATTCGGTGGTGTCTTCGGCCAATATTGAGGCGCACTCAAGAATTGTTTTGCAAAAATTTATTCAGCGGGAATTAATTCGCATTAGCGGTGAAATTATAGGCGATGCGTATGAGGATACCACAGATGTATTTGATTTACTCGATGATGCAGAAAGTAAATTATTTGAAATCACCAATAATCACCTTAGAAGTGCATTTGAGGATATCAATACAGTATTGGTGAAAACCATCCAGCGAATTGAAGATATGCGTAACCGGGATGAAGATATTACCGGTGTTCCTAGTGGTTTTCCTTCACTCGATAAGTTAACCTACGGATGGCAGCAAACCGATCTGATTGTGTTGGCAGCTAGGCCTTCAGTTGGTAAAACCGCATTTGCCCTAAATTTGGCACGTAGTGCGGCATTGCATCCTACCAAACCCACTCCTGTGGTATTTTTTAGCTTGGAGATGAGTTCTAGTCAGTTGGTTCAACGTATATTAAGTGCGGAGAGTGAAATATGGTTGGAAAAAATTTCTCGTGGCAAGTTGGAAGAGCATGAAATGAAGCAATTGTACAAGCGGGGAATTGAGCGCTTGAGCAATGCCCCTATTTACATCGATGATACGGCTGCATTGAATATTTTTGAATTAAGGGCGAAATGTAGGAGGTTAAAAAACAAGCATGATATCGGATTGATCATCATCGATTACCTTCAGTTAATGAGTGGCGGAGGAGATAATAAGAATGGCAATCGGGAACAGGAAATCAGTAAGATCTCTAGGGATTTAAAAGGGTTGGCCAAAGAATTAAAGGTTCCCATCATTGCCCTATCACAGTTAAGTCGTGAAGTGGAAAAAAGAAAGGAAGGCGCAAAGATTCCCCAGTTGAGTGATTTGAGGGAATCAGGTGCTATCGAACAAGATGCCGACATGGTGATGTTCTTGTATCGGCCGGAATATTACGATATCACTGCCAATGAAATGGGTGAAAGCAACAAAGGCGAAACCTATGTAAAAATAGCAAAGCATCGAAATGGTAGCTTGGATACCATTAAATTAAAAGCGTTGCTACATATCCAGAAATTTATAGAAGATGAGGATGGCGGAAGTGGTTTTGGTGGTGGTGCTCCGGGAAGTAGTTTCCGACCTATTAAAAGCGATGAGGATGGAGGCGCAAAATTGTATATCCAAAAGGGAAGCAAGATGAACGATAGTGCTTATGATGATGACACACCTTTTTAATTCATTCTAAATTAAAAATTGGAGAATGAAGCAATAGTTATTTTTTCATTTTCCTTTCATTATGGCACTTCCTTTTTTCTATAAACAAGATTTAGATTCATTAGCAGCAGCTGTTTTGCTGGATGAAGATACCAGCAAACATATCGTGCAGGTGCTTCGTATGCAAAACAAAGCACAGTTGCAACTAACCAACGGAAGGGGAGATTTGTTTACTGCTGAAATAACGGATAGTAATAGAAAAAAGTGTGTCGTCAGAATTTTAAAAATAGATCATTTTAAACGGTCTGCAAATAATACGACCCTTGCCATCTCTTTGATAAAAAATAATCACCGCTTTGAGTGGTTTTTAGAAAAAGCTACAGAAATTGGAGTTTTTCAAATTGTACCAATTATTTGCGAGCGCACTGAAAAAACTGCATTTAAGTTTGATCGAATGAAAAGCATTTTAATTAGTGCAATGCTGCAGTCTCAACAAAGCTGGTTGCCGATTTTAGTGGAACCAATGAAATTAGCTGGGTTTGTAAAACAAGCGGGCGCGATGAATAAATTTATTGCGCATTGCGAAAATTCAGAAGCAAAAATTCAATTACACACCTACCAACCATTTACTGATTCAGCCATTCTCATTGGCCCTGAAGGTGATTTTACATCAGGTGAAATAGCCTTGGCTTTGCAAAATAATTTTATTCCTGTGGCATTGGGAAATACTAGGTTGCGAACAGAAACCGCAGGTGTGGTAGCTGCTACTTTGTTGGCAATGGCAGAATAATTCTTATTCGTTTTGAGTGATTTTTATTGGGGGTTTAATTAGCAGATACGAATCGGAGATTAATTTTTTTCAGCTTTTTTTACTTTTAGTGTAGGCCCATTTAGAATTACCAATCTTTTTTTGGCGGCTTTTTTTATCATGGTCATATTGAGCAATTCAACAACAAATGAAAATGCCATTCCGAAGTAAATGTAATTTTTGAGGTGCATTTTTTCTGCGGTTTCCGAGTCCCATCCTTCCATGAGTAAACTCAATCCAATCATAACCAAAAATGAAAGGGCCAACATTTTTAGGGTAGGGTGGTGGTGAATAAATTCAGAAATTTTCGGACTGAATAAAAACATCACAGCCATTGCTATTACAACAGCTGCAATCATTATTTCTACATGCTTTGCAGTGCCACCGGCTGTAATAATGCTGTCAAATGAAAATACGGCATCAATTAAAATGATTTGACCGATTGCCTTACCCATTCCAATACCTTTTTTAGTTTGGATGATTTCGCTTGGATCTTCTCCCTCTAATTTTTCATGGATCTCCCGTACTGATTTATAAATTAAAAACATTCCCCCTAGCAACATTACGATACTAGCCAAGTCGAATCCTTTGTTAAATAAAGTAATTACGGGTTTTCCTTTTTGGGAAAGTAGCCATCCAAGTCCTATTAGAAGCAAGCTGCGAGAAAGAATGCCAGTAATCATCCATAAGCGCCGGGCCTTTAATTGATCTGTTTTTTTTTGTAGTCGGTTTAGGATGATACTAACAAAAATTACATTGTCAATACCTAGTACCACTTCCAGCACCACTAAAATAAAAAAGCTAATCAAGCTCTCGGAGGTAAATAAATAATCCATAGTGCAAAAATAATGTTTACTGATTGGCCGTTGGTCTTTTTTTTGTTAGCTGAATTTTGAACTTGGTTGATCCGCTATCACTGTCCAGAGGGTAAGCGAATTAATTTTCGTTTAGGTGCCTACATATTTTTGTTACGATATAGGGGCCTTCATATACAAAGCCTGTCCATACTTGCACCAAACTGGCACCAGCAGCAATTTTTTCCTGGGCATCGGCACCAGTAAAAATACCACCACTGGCAATAATGGGTAATTGGCCATTTGTTTTTTGGTGAATGTATTCAACGATTTCAGTGCTTTTTTGTAGCAGTGGCCGACCGCTCAAACCACCTGCGCCAATCTTTGCTAGCAGGGATTCGGATGTTGTCAGTTGTTTCCTGTCAATGGTGGTATTGGCTGCAACAAGGCCATCCAATTTTATTTCCATTGCCAAAGAAATTACATCATCTATTTGTTCAAGGCTAAGGTCTGGAGCAATTTTTAGTAAAATAGGCTTTTGAGGTTTGAACTGGTTATTTTGAGTTTGCAATTCCGTTAAAATTTTCCGCAAGGACTCTTTTTCTTGAAGTTCCCTTAAGCCAGGGGTATTAGGGGAGCTTACATTTACTACAAAATAATCTACATACTCATGCAATGCATTAAAGCAAATGACATAATCCCTCCAGGCATCTTCATTGGGGGTTATTTTGTTTTTGCCAATATTGCCTCCGACTATTAGCCGCTGATTACTTATATTGTCACTAGTTTTAGCTACGCGTTGATTCCATTTGCGAAGGCGTTCTTTAATTACCTCCACTCCATCATTGTTAAATCCCATCCGATTGATGAGGGCTTTGTCTTTTGGCAATCGAAATAGCCTTGGTTTGTCGTTACCTGCTTGTGCCAAGGGGGTAACGGTACCAATTTCAACAAATCCAAATCCCAATGCTTCTAACTCATTGAGGTATCGGGCATTTTTATCAAATCCGGCACCCAAGCCAACGGGGTTGGGAAAATTAATTCCAATGCAATTGGTTTGCAAACTGTCTCCAGATGGTTTGAAAGCAGCTTTCAATAAGGTTTTGCCGAAGGGTAGCTTGCAAAGAAATTTCAATCCGTTCATTGAAAAATAATGCACCCATTCCGGGTTAAAAGAGAATAAAATAGTTCGAATGATTTTGTACATATCAATGCAAAATTAGGTTACTGTATTCAGTTTTTTGTTTTCCCTTAGAATTTATAACTTTGGTATAGAAAGTTGCATAAACAACTATTTGCGCACAGCCCTAAGCGGCTTCATTAAAAACCATCAAATCAAAGCATATGCAGGAAGCTTATATAGTTGCAGGATACCGGACTGCTGTTACCAAAAGTAAAAAAGGAGCTTTTAGGTTTACTAGGCCCGATGACCTGGCTATTGACCTGATAAGGGGATTGTTGGCTACTGTGCCCCAGTTAGATGTAAAAAGAATCGACGATGTAATTGTTGGCAATGCGGTACCTGAAGCGGAACAGGGCTTGCAGGTGGGGAGAATGATTTCTGCCCAAGCGATCGGAATACACGCTCCCGGTATTACCATCAACCGGTATTGTGCTAGTGGATTGGAAAGTATTGCCATTGCAACTGCCAAAATTAGAACCGGTATGGCCGAATGTATCATTGCAGGTGGGGTAGAGAGTATGAGTATGGTGCCAACGGCAGGCTGGAAGACTTCGCCAGCCTATTCTATTGCTAAAGAAAATCCGGATTATTATGTTAACATGGGATTAACTGCCGAAGCAGTTGCCAATGAATATAAGGTCAGTAGGGAAGATCAGGATGCTTTCAGTTACCAGAGCCACCTTAAGGCAGGCAATGCCATTAAGGAAGGGTATTTTAAATCAGGGATACTACCTATCGAAATTGAAGAAGTGTATTTGGATGCTAAGGGTAAAAAGCAAAAGAGAAATTTTACGGTGGATACGGATGAGGGAGTAAGAGCGGATACCTCCTTGGAAGGGTTGGCAAAATTAAAGCCTGCTTTTTCCTTAGGCGGTAGTGTTACTGCCGGAAATAGTTCTCAAACTAGTGATGGTGCTGCATTTGTGATCGTGATGAGTGAAAGAATGATTCAGGAATTGGGATTGAAGCCAATTGCAAGATTGGTAAATTGCGCCAGTGCAGGTGTGCATCCCCGTGTGATGGGGATTGGGCCGATAGAGGCAATACCCAAAGTTTTAAAGCAGGCAGGAATGCGCCTAGAAGAGGTGGATTTGTTTGAACTCAATGAGGCCTTTGCTTCCCAGTCTTTGGCAGTCATCCGTACGCTAGCATTGGACGCCACAAGGGTAAATATTAATGGAGGGGCAATCGCATTGGGGCACCCATTGGGATGTACCGGATGCAAGCTCACGATTCAGCTGGTGAATGACATGAAAAGGCTGCAAAAAAAATACGGTATCGTTACCGCTTGCGTAGGAGGTGGACAGGGTATTGCAGCTGTAATAGAAAATATCGATTAATCCTATCGGCTTTTGTAAAGGCTAGTCAACTAATTGCAAGTGCTTGTTATCTGAGCATTTCAAAATTGTTGGCCCATTGAAACTGATTTAAATAATTCAGTTTTATAGAAGTATATTTTGCTCCCATCTATTTTCAAAGTACTATATAACGAAGTGATTTTTTTCAAAATTTCTCATCGAAATTAAGTGAGCAACGATCTTGTGTTTGAAATGGTTTCAGTTATTAATTAAATAAAGACTTAATTTGTAGCGTAGTTACAATGTAAACTTTGTATAAAAACAACATCATATCAAAAATTGCTGCCCTGCTGCTGCTCTTGCTTTTTGTAGTGGGCAATGCACCCATACAATTATTGCATGATGCATTCGCTAATCACAAAGATTATTCAAATAGCCAATTGGCAAAAAACTGCCAGGCGCAGGTAGTGCAAAATGGGATTCATTGTCAGTGCGACCATTTTGTTATTGAATCGGCATTTTCCATTCCTGCTAGTAATTTGCATTTTGGACTGCCCATTGTAGTTTTTGAATTTTCTTCCTTGCCGGCAGCTGTTCTTTTTGCTCAATCTTCCACCTTCTTTGCACCTAGAGGCCCCCCTGCATTCGCCTAGTTATTCAATTTTTGAAGCCCTCCGATTGCGTGGGCTGCTTTCTTATTGCGGGTGTACTTTTATTTACAATCAGTTTTTAATTTACCATAATGAAACTATTTCAGGGTTTATTTATCCTTGCCTTTCTATTTTTTTCAGTGTTCCAGTCGTCAGCAAAAGGGCCAATTGCTTTGCATGGTTTTCACAAGTTGCTAAGAGTGAATTTTTCCGGCACCATTACCGATTCAAAAACCAATGCACCCATTCCGGGGGTCTCCGTTTATCTGGCCGATGTAAAATCCGGTGCTATTACCAATGCTGCTGGGTATTTCGAAATCAATGGTCTTGCTATTGGAATTCATCTGGTGGAGATATCACATGTGGGATATACCACCATTGTTGACAATATTAATTTAGCCACCGATACAAAAAAAGAGTATGTTCTTTTCGAATCGGTGGTCGAAAATAATGCAGTAGTTGTAACGGGCGTAAGTGGCGCCACTCAATTAAAAAAAGTACCTTTTCAAGTATCTGTATTAAGGAAGCAAGACCTGGCGCAAACCGCTTCGAGCAATATCATTGAGGCATTGGCCAAGCGGCCCGGTGTATCTAGCATGTCAACAGGTCCGGCCATCTCAAAACCGGTGATACGTGGATTGGGGTATAATCGGGTATTGACCATTAACGATGGAGTTCGCCAAGAAGGTCAGCAATGGGGGGATGAGCATGGTATTGAAATCG
>CANIMM010000085.1 GCA_947468255.1 Chitinophagaceae bacterium
ATATCCAGCGGATCGCCATCATGCCCCAATGTTTGTGGAATAAAACCGTAATTGATAGGGTAGTGAAAGGAGGAGTGAATAATTCGGTCCAACTTTAATAAACCTGTTTCCTTGTCGATTTCATATTTCGCCCTAGAACCCTGAGGGATTTCAATAAGCGCATTGACGATTTGAGGTGTTTTTTTTCCGAAGTGGGCGCCATGCCAGGGGTGGAGTACGTACATTATTTTATTGATTGTTGCGGTGATGAAAAATTGAAGGCAGCCATTTGCTGAATGGTTTCTTTACCCACTGATCAGTTTGAATCCTGCCCAAACAGCTACCATTCCTATCAATAAACTGCTTAGGGTATAACAGGCAGCCATTGCGAATTTTCCGTTTTGAAGCAATTGCAAATTTTCGAGTGAAAAGGTAGAAAAAGTAGTAAAGCCCCCACATATCCCAGTGGTTAAAAATAATTTCCAATTGTCAGAAAAGGATTCATTTTTAAAACAGTAGGCCATTATTAATCCTATGATAAAGCTTCCGGCAATATTGACCAGTAAAGTGGCAAGGGGAAAGTTTTTTGGACCAATCACCCAGCTGGTTCCATATCTAAGTATACTGCCAATTGCACCTCCCAAACCAATTAGTAAAATATTTCGGATCATGTGACGATTTTACAAGTTTCCTGAAAATGTATACTTTAAATCAACCATCCATTGTCCGTTGATTCTAACCATTTTCAATTTATTGCTTTTGTCTTTTTTGAATGAGTTAGAATAATTGATGATGCTTACGGAATCATTTACAGGACTGATTTCGTTAATGATAATGTCTGCATTTTTATAGTTTTCCAATTCTGCCTTGCTTTTTGATTCATATTCTTTTTTGAATAGTTCAAAATACTGTTGATTGGTTTCTTCCCTTAAAACATAAGTCTCGGCATCTTTAAAATTATTGTCAAGAATATCCTTTATAAATCCCCTTGCCACTTCTATGTCTGTGTTGGTAATTTTTTTTTCAGTATTACAGCTGGTTAAAGCCATACAACCAATAATTACGAGCAATAATGTACGTTTCATAGTTAAAGTTAAACAACTTTGTTATAATCAAAATAAAAATCAGCTATTTTGTATACTGCGGATGGGGCAAATAATTTCATGAATGTTGTTTTGGGAATTCATCCGATTTTTCTACCACTTTCATTCTCTTTTCAATTATTTTCATTCGATCTTCAATCACTTTTTTTAATGAGTCTTTGTTGATTGAACTGAGCTGCTCTTGTAAACCCTTAGTGATGGATTGCTTCAGACTGTCTAGATTGTGAGATTGTAATATTTTTTTTATATCCTGCTCCTTGGCGCCAGCATTTTGCAATCCAGTAGAAATGAGCGAAATTTTCCATTTACCATCTTCCTTCAGTAAGGAAAAGGGGCGGGTTTCGGTTCTGCCATCCATCGAAAATGTAACCTGTACGGTTGCATTATTTCCATCAATTTTATCTTCTTTTATTTCAATGGTAGCTTCTTTGGTTTGGTCTGAAAACTCTTTTGCCAATTTGTCTTTCATACTATTGGATCCAGTAGAATCAAATTGTGCAAGAAGATTTTCTCCGATTTCAAGCAAGCCTAGATCAGATTGGGTTATATGATTTTTTATTTCAGCCATATTACCTGCTTTGGCAGCTTCAATGAAAGCGGTAACGGTTTTTTTTGGGGTATCTGACAATTCGCTTTGGCAACTCAATATAATCAGGGTAAGGCAAATAAAAGGGAGTATTCTTTTCATTTTTGGGAATGTTTTTTATTGAAGAAGCTATTGAGTAGCCAGCTGTCCGATTACCATCGGTTAGGTGGAATGTTTTTAAAATTATCTCCGCTCATTGGTACTGTCAAATTCTTTGTCTTTATCGTATGCCTTGATGATCGCCTTTACCAGCTTATGTCTCACTACATCTTCTTCATCAAGTTCGATATGTGCAATGCCTTCCACATTTTTTAATATTCGAAGCGCCTTATCAATACCACTGCGCATATTTTTTGGAAGATCTATCTGTGTGGGGTCTCCTGTTATGATGGCCTTTGCATTGGCACCAATGCGGGTAAGAAACATTTTCAATTGCCCATCATTGGTATTTTGAGCTTCATCCAAAATGATAAAAGCATTGTCCAGTGTTCGGCCCCTCATGTAAGCAAGCGGGGCAATTTCAATGGTTCGAGTGGTCATATAATAACCGAGTTTATCTGCTGGAATCATATCATCTAATGCATCGTAGAGCGGACGTAAATAGGGATCAATTTTTTCTTTCAGATCACCGGGTAAAAATCCAAGATTTTCTCCAGCCTCCACTGCAGGACGAGTTAAAATTATTTTTTTAACTGTTTTCGCTTTGAGCGCTCTTACTGCCAATGCTACGGCAGTATAGGTTTTTCCGGTTCCAGCAGGACCTATGGCAAAAACGATGTCATTTTTGTCAACGGCAGTTACCATTCGTTTTTGGTTGGCTGTTCGGGCCCTCACTGTTTTGCCATTTGGCCCAAATACGAGTACATCATTGGGATTTCGATCAACAAAATTATCTACTACCTGTTGGTCATCCCCACCTAAAATCTGATCGAAATAATTTTCACTCATGTGTCCGTTGCGTTCAATGTATTGAACGATCAGGTTAATTTTTTCCTTGGCATCTACCACCTGCTCGGGTGCCCCGCTCAGTTTTATTTGTGTGCCCCGGCTTAAAATTTTCAGAAGAGGAAATTTTTTTTTAAGAAGGTCAAGTTTACCATTGTTAACTCCAAAGAATTCAATTGGGTTAACGGTTTCAAGGTTAATAATTGTTTCTGTCAAAATAGGTTGGGTTTAAATGTGTAGGTAAGAATGGTTGGATGAACATATTAAAAACTTCTATTTCAAATTTACTGATTTGCTTTTAATATTAGGTAACAAAATTTATACACATTCTGTTAAAAAAATAAATGCTTTGAAATGAGGAGGTATACATCCAACAAAAATCCCGACTGCCTGGGGCAATCGGGATTTTTGAAAATAACAATTTGTTAAATATAAATATTATCGTTCCAATAGTTTAAAAAACTGATCTAACTGTGGCAATATCACTATTCTAGTTCGGCGGTTTAGCGCCCTTCCATCGGCAGTGGTATTGTCACCAATCGGTTTGTATTCACCCCGTCCGGATGCAGTCATGTGTGCAGGGTCTAGACCATATTGTTTTTGTAAAATGCGAACAATAGCAGTTGCCCTTTTTACACTCAGATCCCAGTTGTCATTGAGTACGGCATTTTTAAAGGCTACACTATCGGTATGGCCTTCTACCATAAACTCAATAGTAGGTTGATTTTTTAATACCATCGCTACTTTTCCAAGCACTTCTTTGGCTCTTTCAGTTACATCATAACTTCCACTTTTAAATAATAATTTATCTGAAATGTCAATGTACACTACTCCTTTTTCTACCTTGATATTAATATCCTCGTCCGCTAAATTTCCAATAGCACCCTTCAGATGAGTAACCAATGCAAGATTTAAAGAATCTTTGCGGTTAAGCGCAGATTGAAGTCCTTGGATATAGGCATCTTTTGATCCGATATTGTCGAGTGATTTTTTAATACTCTCAGCCTGTGATCCTGAAATCACCGATAAATTTTCCAGTTGCTTCAAAGCTTGGTTATTATTATCTTTAAGGTAACCCATCTGTTTTTTAAGGCTTTCTACTTCTGATTCCAGAAGAGCTCTTTTTCGGGCATTCTCTACTGTCAAGCTATTACAATTATTTAGAACTTCCTGTAAGGAAATTAGTTCCGTTTGTAATTGAACATAGCGAAATTGCTCAGCTCTTAATATTTTCTTACTTACACATGAAGAAAAAAGGAGTGTGCCGGTAATTGCGAATAGAATGATTTTTTTTAATTTCATAAGAATTGTTTTAGCTATAAGCGAAGATATTGAATACCCTCGAAATAACAAATCAATCAATTTTACTTTAATTTTTGTTGTAAAATGGGCCCAATGCCCAGTTTAATCCTATTTTGATTAAGTCAAGGCAATATCAATTACTTGCTGCATTGTTTTTACATAATGAAATTTAATTCCTTTTATGAATAACTGATTGATCTCAATTACGTCCTTTTCATTTTGCCAGCACATGATAATTTCCTTCAGACCAGCCCTTTTAGCGGCAAGTACTTTTTCCTTGATACCACCTACCGGCAATACCTGTCCGCGGAGGGTAATTTCTCCTGTCATGGCTAAGTAGGGTTTAATTTTCCTGCCGGTAAATGCGCTTGCCAAGGCAGTCATCATGGTGATACCTGCACTAGGTCCATCTTTTGGCACTGCTCCCTCGGGTACATGTATATGAATATTTTTGTTGTTGAACATTTCAGGGTCAATGTTCAGTTTTTTCGCATTCACCTGCAGCCAGGTATAAGCGGTGGAGGCGCTTTCCTTCATTACATTTCCAAGGTTTCCAGTCATTTTTAATTCACCTTTACCATCGCTCAAACTGATTTCTATAAATAAAATATCTCCTCCCACATAGGTCCAGGCTAGTCCAACAGCTACACCAGCCATGTTGGCTATTTTGTACATTTCGTTGCTAAACCTTGGCTTTCCTAAAATCTTTTCAAAATCGACCTGTGTAAGGGTAGGTTTTAATTTCCCCTTGGTAGCATATTGTTTGGCAAGGTTTCGCATAATTGCCGCAAGTTGTCTATCAAGGTCTCTCACGCCGCTTTCCCTAGTATAGTCTTCTATGATCTTTTCAAGGACTTTATCACTTACCTTGATATTTACATCTTTGAGTCCGTGGGCTTCTTGTTGCTTGGGTAATAAATGTTGTCGGGCAATTTCAATTTTTTCTTCTACAGCATATCCACTCAGATCAATGATTTCAAGACGGTCCCTTAAAGCCGGTTGAATGTTGTTGATATTATTGGCAGTAGCGATAAAGAGTACTTTGCTGAGGTCATATTCCAGTTCCAAGTAATTATCGTAAAAGGAATTATTTTGTTCGGGATCCAATACCTCCAGCAGGGCAGAGGAGGGGTCTCCGCGTTGATCATTGCCTACTTTATCAATTTCGTCCAAAATCATCACTGGATTACTACTTTTTATTTTCCGGATCGATTGGATAATTCTTCCGGGCATTGCGCCAATATAGGTTTTCCGATGTCCGCGTATCTCGCTTTCATCATGTAGTCCACCAAGGCTTACCCTCACATATTTTCGGGCTATGGCATGGGCTATACTTTTGCCCAGACTAGTTTTGCCAATTCCGGGAGGGCCTACAAAACAAAGGATGGGACTTTTCATGTCTCCTTTTAGCTTTAGTACGGCGAGGTATTCCAGGATGCGCTCTTTAATTTTGTGCATACCATAATGATCATGGTCCAATATTTTTTTTGCTTTTTTCAGGTCATAAGAGTCTGGGGTGTAATCTTCCCAGGGCAGGTCCAGCATTAGGTCGAGGTGGTTGTAAACGACCGAGTAATCCGGCGTGCTAGGATGCATTCTTTCAAGTTTTTCTGCTCCTTTTTTGAACATCTCCATAGCGGGTTTAGGCCATTTTTTTCCTTCCGCTTTTTTTAGCATTTCTTTCACTTCCGCTACATTATCTCCACCCAATTCCTCCTTGATGGCCTTCATTTGCTGCTGCAAAAAATACTCCCTTTGTTGTTTATCTAGTTCTGCACGGGTTTTATTGGTAACCTTATTTTTTAATTCCGTGTATTGCAGCTCCGTTTGCATCAGGTTCATTAATAATTCGGCCCTTGCCTTGATATTATTAATTACCAGCAGCCTTTGTTTATCCTTGATATCACTGTTTAAATTGCTGCTTACAAAATGAATTAGAAATACAGGGTTTTCGATGTTCTTCAAAATGATTGCTGCCTCACTGGGAAGGTTAGGCGAAATTTGCACAATCTGACCGGCCAGATCTTTGATGCTGCCTACCATCGCATTGAAATCCTTGTCATTGTTCAGCACTTCTTCTTCCAGTGTTTGAATCTTTGCTTTGAAATAAGGTTCTTCGCAGGTAATTTCATCAATTTTAAAGCGTTTCTTTCCCTGTATGATGATGGTTGTTCCTCCATCAGGCATCTTTATGAGTTTAGCGATTTTTGCTACGGTACCAATTTCTTCGAGGTCACTTACAGTGGGTTCTTCTACACTACTGTCTTTTTGCGCTATCACGCCTATCAATTTGTCAGCTTTGTAAGCATCACTTACCGCTTTTATACTCTTATCTCGTCCTACGGTAATGGGTAGTACTACTCCCGGAAATAGCACGGTATTGCGTAAGGGTAGTAGCGGTAATTCGGTTGGAATCACTAGTGTGTCTGCATCTTCGCTATCATCTTCATTGAGTGGAATGATGGGCAAAAATTCCATTTCTTCTTCAGGGCCCTGTAAATAAAAGCTTTTATTCATATTTTTTTTAATGTAAGGTCAAAATGTCAAACTCCCTGATTTGGACGGTTTGTTTTCTTTGGATGGGTATATTGGCAACATTAGTGCCGAAAGGAAGCTGTGTTACCAATTTGGGCATCTACCAACTCAAAACGCCTGTTTTTGACCGATTAATTCCGACCATCAAATAAATTAGCTTCCTATTACTTATGGATCTTAGGGCTTATTTTTGCAGCCTATGTACATCCATTGTTCGGACCAGGAATTGGTCTTGTTAAAAAAGATTGCTGCGGCTGCAGAAGCCCTGGATATGCCTAGTTTTTTAATTGGAGGCTTTGTACGAGACAAAATCATAGGAAGGCCAACAAAGGATATGGATATTGTTTGCATTGGTGATGGAATTGAACTAGCACATGCGGTTGCCCAGCAATTTAATCCAAAGCCAGTAGTCCATTTTTTTAAAAACTTCGGCACTGCTCAAATAAAGCTAGCCAATATCGATTTAGAATTTGTGGGAGCCAGAAAGGAAAGTTACAGCCAAGATAGTCGAAATCCAGTGGTGTTGGCAGGTACATTGGAAGATGATCAAAACCGGCGAGACTTTACCATCAATGCGCTTGCTATCAGTTTGAATAAGGCGAATTATGGAGCATTGATCGATCCATTTAATGGAATCAGTGATATCGAGCATCAAGTTTTGCAAACACCCCTTGATCCCAATATCACATTCAGTGACGACCCGCTTCGAATGATGCGGGCAATCCGTTTTGCCAGCCAGTTGAATTTCACCATCGAAGAAAAAACATTTGCTGCTATCCTGCAAAATGCAGACCGTATAAAGATTGTAAGTGGCGAAAGGATAGCGGATGAACTCAATAAAATTCTATGCTGTAAAAAGCCTTCCGTTGGCTTTGACCTTTTGTATAAAAGCAGCTTGCTAAAAATTATTTTTCCTCAAATGGTTGAGCTCGCAGGTGCTGAATACATTGATGGTAAGGGGCATAAGGATAATTTCTATCATACCTTACAGGTAGTAGATAATATCTGCGCCCATACCGACGATCTTTGGTTGCGATGGGCTGCCGTATTGCATGATATAGCCAAACCGGCAACAAAAAAATTTGAAGTTGGCCATGGCTGGACCTTTCATGGGCATGAGGTATTGGGTGGGAGGATGGTGCCTAAAATTTTCAGCCAGTTGAAATTGCCACAAAATGAAAAAATGAAGTTTGTGCGTAAGTTGGTGGAATTGCATTTGCGGCCCATCAGCCTCACAAAAGATAATATTACCGATGCTGCCATTCGGAGATTGCTATTTGATGCAGGTGAAGATTTTGATGCACTCATGACCCTTTGTAGTGCGGATATCACCTCCAAAAACAAGCAAAAAGTAAAACGCTTTTTGGAAAATTTTGAAATGGTGAGGGTACGCTGTGCCGAAGTGGAGGCAAGTGATCAGTTGCGCAACTGGCAGCCACCCATTACCGGAGAAATGATTATGGAAAGATTTAACCTTCCTCCAGGTAGAATAATTGGCGATTTAAAGAATGCGATTCGAGAAGCAATCTTGGATGGAGATATACCCAATAACTATGATGCAGCGCTTGATTTTATGCTTAAAAAGGCTGCTGAACTTGGACTGTAATCCATATTTGAAATACTTTGAGTCAATACCTTGCAAAAGAGATTTATTTCGCCCTATAAACTAATGTCTTGCGAGCAATTTATCATTACTTATTACTAAATTTGTGTTATGGCTATTCTACGTTTTAGGGTTTATTGGGAAGAGGATGAAAGTATTTATAGAGATGTGGTGATTAAGCATACCCAAAATTTTTCAGATCTCCATTTTTGTATTTTAAAAGGCTATGAATTTGACAGTAAGCACAAAGCTACTTTTTATCGTAGCAATGATAGCTGGCTGAGGGGAAGAGAGATTTCCATCGAAAAATATGATGATAAAATCTATAAGGTTGATCCACTTTTGATGACGGAGGTTACGATGGGCTCAGAAATAAAAGACCCCAACCAAAAGTTCGTTTATGTGTATGATTTTAATAAGTTGTGGACTTTTATGGTGGAGCTGATACAGGTAGACAAGGAAGAAAATAAAAAGATCAGCTATCCGGCCTGTATTCGTTCCGAAGGCATTGCTCCATCTCAATATGGAACCAAGGGATTAGTGGATAGTAGGTTGGCAGAAGTAGAGGAAAAATATGACTTGAATGCTGCAGCCATGCTTGAAGGATTCAGTGAAGAAGATGAAGATGGTAATGCCACTGAAAATGAGGAAGATTCAGCCGGAGAAGAGACTTCCGAGGAATATTAAATGCTGATAATAGATTGTATAATAATTTCCTGTTGACCGTTGGAAATATGAATAGGATCATTGAAAACAATGGCTACCTTAATTTTAATAACTATCAGTTATCAGTTAACCAATTATCAGTTAGTTAGGGTTGCGTTATGAATAAAACCTGTATTGTCATATCCGGGCCAACTGCTGTGGGCAAAACGGCCCTTGCTATTTTGATTGCCCAACATTTTTCTACTCAAATTATTTCTGCAGATAGCCGTCAGTGTTATAAAGAATTGACTATTGGAGTAGCTAAACCTTCTGCGGATGAATTGGCAGCGGTTCCTCATTATTTTATCAATTCGCATTCCATTCATGAAAGCGTAAATGCAGCGGTATTTGAAAAATATGCACTTGAAAAAGTACAGGAGATATTTTTAACCAATGATGTGGCAGTAGTGGTTGGTGGAACCGGATTGTATATAAAAACTTTTAGCAATGGTATTGATGCCGTGCCAGTTATTTCGCCCGGCATCAGAGAGGATATTATCAGTAAGTACGAGATGGGAGGATTGGAGTGGCTTCAGATGGAAGTGAAAAAAAATGATCCCATCTATTTTTCCAAAGGGGAAATACTCAATCCACATCGGTTGATTCGTGCATTGGAAGTGGTAACATCCACAGGTAAATCGATTGCCGAATTTCAAACACAAAAAAATCAAACTAGAGATTTTACAATTTTAAAAATCGGGTTGGAGCTGCCTAGAGAATTGTTGTATCAACGAATCAATAGTCGGGTGGATCAAATGGTGCAGCAGGGGCTGGTCGAAGAAGTAAGGGGGCTGATTGCTCATCAAGGGTTGAATGCCTTACAAACAGTAGGATACAGGGAGTTGTTGGATCATTTTGCCGGAAAAATTTCGCTGCTGCAAGCCATCGAAGCCATCAAAATGAGTACAAGGCATTATGCCAAAAGACAGATGACTTGGTTTAAAAAGGATGCCGCCATCAGTTGGGCTGCTCCTGATTTCAGTCAGGTATTAAAACTGATAACAGATAGCTAAAAATGTTTACAGGAAATTTTAAATAGCTTATTTAAACTGACTCTTTTTTTAACTATCAGTTAAAATTTGCAACCAACACTTAATATAATATTCCCCAGTTGGTTATTGATAGATGCAAAAGTGTTAGCTCGGTCTTGCAATCTGTAAGGAAAATTTACATCCTTTTTAATTGAATACACGTACGTAAGGTCAATGAAAATTCCTTGGTGCCGGTAACCGATTCCGCCACTTAGTAGCATTTGGTGGGCATCTATTTCTGCATCCTTGTAGGGGTTGGTATAATACGCAAAACCTAGTCTGGTCATAAATGTGTTAAACTTCAGTTCCCCTCCCAAGCGAAAATTAAAGTTGCCTTTGTACTGATTCTTGATTACGTTATTGAGTGATTGGTAATACTGTTTATCATCAGCAGTGGGTGTTTCATTGGCGCTGTAGAAATTCGATCCTTTGTGATTGACAAATTCAATATCGGCTGTTACAAATCCTTTTTGTTTTCTTACATCCTCAATTTCATTGAATACGTAACTGCCACTTACCATTAGTTTTAAGGGAGTGGTCATACTGTATTTGCTTTCACCGGGCTGGTCATTGGTAAATGTAAGC
>CANIMM010000086.1 GCA_947468255.1 Chitinophagaceae bacterium
CAAATAAATGTCGCTTGTCGTAGAACCCAAACTCTCCATTTGGCAACATCCATATGAGTCGATTATAGAATTGATCATTCTCCTCAATAATTAAACTGCCAGTTAAAATTATTTTATTGGAGGATGAAATTTCTTTCATCCAATGCATGGTTTCACCCTCCATCGTTTCGGCAAATAATTTAGGCTGCATGCTAAAGCCGGTGCTGAACATTTCGGGCAACACAACGATTTCAGTTTTTTCCTGCAATCCATTTATTTTTTTTCCTAGCAATTGCAGGTTGGCATTTTTGTTTTCCCAAACAAGGTTGGTTTGCAGCGTAGTGATGGTAAGGGGTGCCATTTAGTGGTATTTGATAACAAATGTACAATATATAGAGACTAAGCAAACTGCCATTTTATTTTATCAATTTAATCAGCACTTCTTGGATTAAATCTCCCTCATATCCTTTCAACCTTAAATGGGCATGTAATTTTTTCTTTTTTGCAAATGGATTTTTCTCATTTTTTAAAGAGTTAAATTTTGCATCGGCCAGTTTGGATAGGGTGGCTAGGTAATCGGAGTCATTTATGGCGAATAGCGCTTTTTTGATACAGTACTCGCTGACATTTTTTATCTTTAATTCATATTTAATTTTGATGCGGCCCCATTGCTTGATTCTAAATTTACCACCGGCAAATTGAATTGCAAACCGTTCTTCATTTAGAAAATTTTCTTCAATCAGTTTACTGATTATTTCTTCTGCCTCGATGGTAGTCAAGCCAAATCCATATAGTTTTTCTTTTATTTCACTATGACAGCGTTCCTGATATGCACAAAATTGTTTTATTTTTGGAACTGCTTGTTGGGGTGTGAATTTTTGCGAATACATAGGTTACAAAATTAACCGCGGCCCGATATAATCCAAGCCTTTTTTCTGACTTTACCCAATTATCATCTTTCAATGATTCTATTTCAGGGGATAATTACTAGTAGCTAAAATTAAATGGGTCTGAAGGGCATAACACCACAAAACGAATAAATTATTTTTAATATATCTTCCTATTTTATTGGAGATTAACCTCTAGTAACCGGATTGTTGATATTATCTTGTTTGATTAGCCACAAAGATTTTATCTTTGGAAGATATATATAAAACAATATTATGAAGTTTATCGTCTCATCTTCGGCCTTACTCAAACAATTACAGCAGATCAATGGTGTAATTAATGCCAATACCGTATTACCCATATTAGAGGACTTTCTGTTTGAGATTGAGCGAAACAAGCTAACAGTAGTGGCAACTGACTTAGAAACCGTGATGAAGGTTCATATGGACGTGGAGGCTAAGGATAGCGGCAAGGTTTGTATTCCTGCTAAAATTTTAATGGATTCGCTAAAAAACATTGCAGAGCAGCCACTGACTTTTACCATCGATAAAAATTTCGGAGTTGAAATCACTAGCGACAACGGAAAATATAAAGTAATGGGTGAAAATCCAGATAATTTTCCTAAAGAGCCAGTAGCGGATGATGCCAATTCCTTTAACATGACCTCCTCTGCATTGGTTTCTGCAATTAATAAAAGTTTGTTTGCAGTAAGTAATGATGACCTTCGTCCTGCGATGACAGGTGTATTTTTTGAATTGGATAAAAAAGGACTTACTTGTGTTGCAACGGATGCGCATCGCTTGGTAAAATATAGGAGAACAGATGTAAGTTGCCCTAAAACGGATACGTTTATTGTTCCCAAAAAACCATTGAACTTGTTAAAAAGTGCATTGCCTGATAATGATGATGAACTAACGTTATCGTATAATAGCAATCATTTGTTTGTAAAGCATGGTGGAACAGAATTAGTTTGTAGATTGATTGATGCGCGTTTTCCGGATTATAAAGTTGTGATACCTGTAGACAATCCATATAAACTGGTGTTGAACAAAAATGATTTTCAAAGTGCGCTTCGCCGGGTGAGTGTATTTAGCAATAAGAGTACCAACCAGGTGGCACTTACCATCAGTGGAAGTGAATTGCAACTGGCTGCGCAGGACATTGACTTCAGTTTTGAAGGGAACGAAAGAATGAGCTGCCAATATGATGGAGAGGATTTACAAATTGCATTCAATGCAAAGTTTCTGATTGAAATGTTGAATGCCGCCGAAACAACGGAAATTATTATTGAGTTGAGCACGTCAACCAAGGCGGGTATTATTAAACCAACTGAAATGGAGCCGCACGAAGACTTATTGATGTTGGTAATGCCATTGATGTTGAACAGTTAATGACTGCTACAAAACGCTCGAAGCGGGTTTAATTGAATATATTTAATACAATAGGATTTGCATAAAAGCAAATCCTATTGTGTTTTAAGAACAAAAAATAATTTCCTGCATATTTCAGCTGATATTGAATTTGCTTCGATTATGCTTACCCTAATCTGTGCTATCTGCGGTATTTCATCTGTGCATATCATCGGGAAAATCAAAAAAGACTTCCTGCAGATTTTACCTAGCTATTCTCATTTATTTTGATGACCTTGTGGGTTAAATAATGTAATTATGATCTTACTCATTCTGGGAATCTTTCTTTTTTTTGCTGTCACTGCCATAGCAAAAAACAACCCCGCTACTGCTAAATTTACAGGAGCCGGACGTATCGTAGCAATTTTATTAGTGTTCTTAGGCATCACCAGTTCTTGCATCAAACAAATCGATGCTGGGGAGATTGGCGTTAAAATATTATTTGGAAGTATTCAAAAGGATGTGATGATAAGCGGCCTCCATTTTATTAATCCATTATTGGATGTAAAAAAGCTGGATGTCAAAACACAGAACTACACGATGAGTGGAGTGCATGATGAAGGAGACAAGTCAGGGGATGATGCCATCAAAGTGCTTACCAGTGATGGTTTGGAAGTGACCATCGATCTTACTGTTTTGTATCGAGTGGTATCGGTAGATGCCCCTAGGTTGCTAAGCGAAACGGGGGAGGATTACCGGGATAAAATTGTTCGTCCAATTACCCGTACTAAGATTCGAGACAATGCAGTTTACTACCAAGCCGTAGATTTATTTGGATCAAAAAGGGATGAATTTCAGCAGCGAATTTACAAAACGATTGAAGATGATTTTAAGAAACGCGGCTTAATGCTAGAGCAGTTGCTGGTAAGAAATATCACTTTGCCCAATTCTGTAAAAGCCTCCATCGAATCAAAAATCAATGCGGAGCAAGATGCAAAAAAAATGGAGTTTGTATTGCAGAAAGAGAAGCAAGAGGCAGAAAGAAAAAGAGTGGAAGCGCAGGGTATTGCCGATTATCAAAAAATCATCAACACCGGCCTTACCAATCAGCAATTGCAATATGAGCAAATAAAAGCAATGCAGGCATTGTCGCTTAGTCCTAACGCAAAAGTGATTGTTATGGGAAAGGGAAGTACACCCCTGATTATTGACGGGAAACAATAAATTTTTTTAGCAAAGTAAAAAACCAGGACAATACAATGTCCTGGTTTTTATCTTTACAAACTTTCAGCATCTTGCGTCAAACGTAACTTATTTTTGGATCCTATCATTTAAATGAACAGTATGAATTTGGTCACAGTAAAAACATTTGACAATTATTTTTCTGCCAATATCACTTTAACCAAATTGCATGCTGCAGGTATAGAGTGTTATTTAAAAGATGAGTATACGGTTACGCTGGATCCCATTCTATCCAATGCAATTGGCGGCATCAAGCTGGTGGTTAAATTGGAAGATGAAATAGTAGTGAGAAAATTATTGGAAGCCTATGAACAGGATTATTTAAAGGCCGCCACCTGTCCAAAATGTGGCAACAATAATTTTACCTATTTGACAAAACCTGGCGCCACTAATTATATAACAGCTTTGTTAACCTGGATATTTTCTAGTTATGCAGTAGCGCCGTACTACGTTTACCATTGTGAAAACTGCGGCTATGAATGCGAACGATTACCTGAAAAAAACATAGAGGAGTTGGAGAGTTAGTCCATTGTTTTTTGCAGTTGCTTGATTGTATAGAATAACTGCTACTGTTGCTGCTGAATCATTTGCATATGTTTGTGGTAAGAATTATTATCGCTGCTGCTGTTTTCGGATGAAGAAACGGTGATCGCTTGAGGAGTTAATATTGCGGGAACTTCATTCCACAAGGCTTTGTCTTCGAATGATACCGAAACCCCCACTTCCAATGATTGTTTGGCCGTGCCTTTGTAAGTTCCTTTTACGGGTGAGCAATCGCTAAATTTTCTACCAATTGCTAGTCTTACATGGCTATCGTTTACAATGCAGTTATTGGTTGGGTCTAGGCCGAGCCAACCATAAAATGGGATATATGCTTCAACCCATGCATGGGTGGCACCTTCGCCCCGTTGGTTATTGTCATGCGGACACACATATCCGCTAACATATCTGGCGGGGATATTAAGCAGACGAAGCATCACTAATAAAATATGAGCAAAATCCTGACAAACGCCAGCCCTTAATTTCCACACTTCGTCTAAAGTAGTTTCAATGCTAGTAATGCCTTTAATGTATTGGAAGTTTTCATACACATATTTATTTAGTTGCTGAACCGCTACATACACTGAAACGGATTTGTAAAAGCCGCTATCTGCAATTTTTTTTACCTCAGGGAGGGCAGTAAAATTTTCTTGTTTTAAAAAATCAATGAATGGGACAACATTTTTAATTTCAATTAATTTTTCCCATTGCTGCTCAATGGCTATATCATCTGTGGGGAAGGTAATGGGCTTTGTAATTACGGCAATATGCGAATCGATCCTGAGTTCTTTGTGCGGTGCAGTGTTCATGAATGATCCAGCCTCATTGCCATAATAATCACGGAATACCTCCACTATTGGCTCTCCGGTGATACTCAGCCGCTGGCTTTGTACCTCCTGGTTTTCATCCTTTACAGGGTATAACATTATTTGATTGGCGCTATCTCTAACGGCCTCGGGATAAGTGTATTTGGTAACATGATGTATAAAGAATCGAGGCATATTTGGAAAACTTTTATTTGGTGATGGAATTGTAAAAATTTTGACTGATTATGATTCAGCTGTAGGAAAAAATTGAATGGAAATAGTCAAAGTTGAATATCATTAGGCATAAGCAAAATAGTTGTGATTGAGTTGATTGCCAATTTCGAATAACCCAGTTTTTGTTTCATGTAAAAAATGATGCAGTCCGGCTGTAACAATGGAATTAGAAGTGGAAAACCTCACCTGGCTTTTTATTTTTCCAATCATAAAATCAATCTGTTGAAAATCCGGTTGATTGCGTTCGTTTTTTAGTCGTTCAAAGTATCGGTGCAACTGGTTAATCGAGTAGATTACCGATCGGGGAAATTGATCATTCAATACAATTTGTTCCACTACATTTTTTGCTTCAAAACCTCCACGATAGGTTTTTAAATACAATTCGTATCCAGATATGGACATCAATAAATATTTCCAGTAGGTAGTGTCATTGATTTTATCGAGTTCATAGTTTATGTCGCTAAATTTTACGTCCAGGATATCGGTGGATTGTATTGCGCGTTCCAGAAACTTGCCGATGTTGATAAATGAGTTCCCCTCGCCCCTTGCCATTGTAACGTCTGTGGTTCCGTAGTAAAGCAAGCCCTGCTTGATTAAATGATCAAGGGTAGTAATGGGGTCTTCCCGCTGCAGCAAATCGGCCAGCTTATCCTGGCGCATGATGTGGTAAAAATCATTGATGCATTGCCACATTTCCTTGGTGATATGGTCCTGTACGCTCCGTCCGTTTTCTCTGGCCAGCGTAACAATATTGAGGACGGAATTTTCATTTTCTTTCCCGATTAGCATGTATTTCAACACGGCCCTGGTATCATGTGCCAGCGCGTTGGCATCTGCCTCATTGAGGAAGGTAAATATTTTCAACACTGATTTCCAGGAAAACTCCTGAATATCATCCTGTGAGGATGCATAGTTGATTTTCAACATTCTTAAAATTCCGTCTGTACGTTCCATGTAGCGGCTCATCCAGAATAAACTATCGGCAACTCTACTTAGCATAGGTAAAATGAAAGCCTTTCAATCCTACAAGCGAATAGGAACTTGGGCTGTTTTTAAAATGAGGTTAATGAATAGTATTTTTTTTATTGCATTGTGCAGGACCCTTGCAATGTTTTTAAATTTTGGTTTTTCAGGATCTCTATTCCTGCGCGGATGGCGCAAGCACCCAAGTGTCTTTACTTCCTCCTCCCTGCGATGAATTGACGATCAATGAACCTTCTCTCAAAGCCACCCTGGTTAATCCACCGGGAACGATTTCGATACCGTCCGGTCCGCATAAAGCATAGGGCCTCAAGTCTACCCTACGCGGTTTGAGTTTACCATCCATATAACAGGGAACTGTCGACAAACTAATGATTGGTTGCGCGATGAATTGCCTTGGATTTTGTAATACTTCTTTTTTGTAGAGTTCAATTTCAGCTTCAGTTGCGGCACTTCCCATAAGCATTCCATAGCCGCCACTTTCATTGGTTTTTTTTATCACCATTTGCTCTATGTTTTTGAACACGTGTTCCCTTTCTTCGTCTTTGCCTAACTGGTAGGTAGGTACGTTTTTTAGCAAGGGTTCTTCATTGAGGTAGTAGCGGATCATGGCAGGCACAAAAGTATACACCGCCTTATCATCCGCTACACCGTTGCCAACGGCATTCACGATGGCTACATTTCCTTTTCGGTAAGCGCTCATCATTCCTGCCACCCCAAGCATGCTTCCCGGATCAAATACCAGCGGGTCTAAAAACTCGTCGTCTACCCTTCTGTAGATTACATCCACTTGTTGCAGCCCACTGGTAGTTTTCATGTACACCTTATGGTTATCCACTACCAGATCGCTTCCTTCCACCAGCTCCACGCCCATTAGCCGGGCTAAAGTGGTGTGTTCAAAATAGGCGGAATTATAAATGCCGGGGGTTAACAGCACGATGGTCGGATTTTTGTTTTGCCTTGGCGACATCGACACCAGATTCCTGTGAAGTATGGCGGGATACTCGGTAACACTGCGCACATTGCTTTGCGGAAGCAGGTAGGGGAAGATCCGTTTGGTAATTTCCCTGTTTTCTAGCATATAACTAACGCCACTAGGGGTTCGTAAATTGTCTTCCAAAATGTAAAAGGAACCGTCATTGTTGCGGATGAGATCAATGCCGGCAATGTGAACATAGATATCGTAAGGAACAGGGAAATTGTGCATTTCCCGGAGGTAATGGGGGCAGCTATAGATCATATCAGCGGGGACTACCCCGTCTTTGATGATGAACTGATTGCTGTAAATATCCTTCAAAAAAAAGTTGAGGGCTCTCAGGCGTTGCTTAATTCCGATTTCAATAAAATCCCATTCAGCGGAAGTGATGATACGAGGGATGATGTCGAATGGGAATATTTTTTCAATCCCCTCGCCACTGCTATACACAGTAAAAGTTACACCCTGGCTCATAAATAAGCGCTTAGCGAACTCTTCCTTTTTATTTAAATCATCAATTGAAAGCTTTTCCAGAAACTCTACTGCATTCTTGTAGTGGTCCCTTATGGATGAATTGCTGTACATTTCATCATATGTGTTGGAGTCTACTAGGTAGCTCTGTATTAAGTTTCCTGGTTGCATAATATTCAGTTTAAAAATATTAATGGCAAGCGACCGAAGAATCCTTAGTTGTTCAAATATAAGAAATCAAATTCGTTTTTGACCATTCGCCATAACATTATTGCTAACTTTGAGCATATTAATTTTTTATAATGAATAGAATTGCATTGATACCTGCCCGTTATGCAGCTACCCGTTTTCCCGCTAAGCTCATGCAATTGCTGGGCGACAAGTCCGTCATTCGGCATACCTACGACAATACAGTTGCCACTGGATTATTTGATGCGGTGGTGGTGGTAACAGATAGCGATATCATTTATGATGAAATTGTGGGCCATGGAGGGCAGGCGATAAAAAGTATTCGGGAGCATGAAAGTGGCAGCGACCGTATTGCAGAAGCGGTGGCAGGAATGGAGGTAGATATTGTGGTAAATGTTCAAGGCGATGAACCCTTTGTGCAAAAGGAACCGCTTGAAAAATTGTTACAACTGTTTGAAGGAGAGATAGGAAAAAACGTGCAAGTGGCATCTTTAATGCAGATAATGACCAACCCAAAGTTGATTGAAGATCCTAATTATGTTAAAGTGGCGGTCAATAAAAATATGGAGGCATTGTTCTTTAGCAGAAGTGTTATTCCTTATCAACGTGAAAAAATAGCGACTCCTATTTATTATGAACATATCGGGGTATATGCTTTTCGTAAGCAAGCGCTGATGAATTTTACCAGCTGGCCAATTACCCCATTAGAGGCCGTCGAAAAAATTGAGTGTCTCCGATATTTGGAAAACGGGGTCTCTATTAGAATGGTCGTGACCGAGTATATGGGGGTGGAAATAGATACACCAGAAGATTTGTTAAGAGCCGAAAAATTAATACGCTAATACAAATCTGTGCCAGCTATTTGTTGGAAAATAAATTATTGAGTTTTTAAATTTTCAAGATAGTTGATCATATGTTCCAGGTTGGCTTTTTACACAAAAAAGCGCAAGTTCAAAAACACATTTAATATCTTTTAAATACCCTTTACTAATACACGCTTTTGCAACCATCGTCTTACTGGCTCATCATATAATTTCAGGCAAGCGTAAGCAATTGCAATGGATGAAATGAATACAAGTATTGCATAGGGATATACCTGCTGCATTGAGTATTTATGATCGTATACCCATCCGGTATAAATGTAAATGACCGGGTAGTGGGTAATGTAGATTGGAAAGGAAATATCTCCAAGGAACTTACCTAGCCTTGTTGGGTATTTTGACTTTGCGTCTCCGCTTGCTCCTAGGTATACTATCAGGGGAAAGATGAAAATAATGACAAAAGATTCATACAGGCCATTCATCCATAATCGCTCACTGCCGCCGATTCTTGGCATGGCGAGTATTGCGATTACCAGCAAACTGCACCATAAGAAGGCATTTTTTACCTGCCTAAGCTTCACTGTTCGGCAAAGCAATAATCCTGCAAAGAATGGATACATTACCCTTGCAAAACCGATGTGTAGATGAGTAGCATCCAATGTCCAACCACCGACTACATCACCTGCGGGGCTAGTTATTGTAAGGTGGATGAGTAAACAGCCCGCACAAAAAACTAATATGGAAAGTGCTTTATTGGAAAATTTTCTAATGAAAACCGCGTACAAAACATTGGCTATGTATTCAAACAATAGTGACCATCCTGGACCATTGAGTGGGTGCATCTCATTCCAGCCTCGGATATCCATAGCTGTTGTAATGGGAAGCAGTGTAAATCCAATGAGCATAATGGCAAGCATTTTCCATATTGGCACATGGCTAATCATTGGCCACAACGTAGACTGCTGGAAATAAAACCCTATAGCTCCGATTACCATTCCTATCACTACCATTGGCTGAAGTCTTACCAGTCGGCGCTTGAAAAATTCACTCGGCGTTAACTTATTCCAGCGGTCATCATAGGCATAGCCAATAACGAAACCAGAAAGGAGGAAAAAGAAGTCAACTGCCAGGTAACCATGGTTGATAGTTTGGTCTAGGTAGCTCGTTGCATGTGCTTCAAAAATGTGAAAGGCTACTACCATCAGCGCCGCCACACCTCGAAGGCCATCCAGTATTGGGTAGTGTGGTTTGGTTGATAAAGGATTGGAGTTCATTGTTAAATATGATTTTTATAGAATCGTAAATGTAGTAAAAAATATACGTTTAGAAGGCTCTATTTTAATTGTAAAAAGCTTTTAGCGACCTTGGTAATTTAACTACAATGAAAACAGATTAAAAGAACCGATCTCTTTTTGAATTGTAAAAAGGAGCTCCCATTTGTTAGGGTTTGACTTTATTTTCACTTCTGCCTTTAATTAGCGCGGCTAGACTTCCACTATTTTATTTGCCTATCCAAATTGCTATTATTTGACCGAATAATGCTATGTGCTTACCTGATAAAATAATTACTATTGTAATTCATTTAAAAATAACGATTGTCATGTCAAACTCCAAGCCAACATTTAAGCCCCAGTATGATAATTTCATAGGTGGGCAATTCGTTCCTCCCGTCAAGGGAGTCTATTTTGATAACATTAGCCCAATCGACGGCAAAGTTTTTACTAAAGCTGCGAGGTCAGGAAAAGAGGATGTCGAATTAGCCCTAGATGCCGCTCACAAAGCATTTGCTACCTGGAGTAAAACTTCGGCGGCATATCGATCAAGTATTTTAAACAAGATTGCCGATGTG
>CANIMM010000087.1 GCA_947468255.1 Chitinophagaceae bacterium
CTTGGTGCTCAAAATGTAATGCATACAGCCCTAAAAGATGCAGCAATGAAACCAGAAGATATTGATTATATCAATGTACATGGCACTTCAACACCTTTAGGGGATATCGCTGAGTCAAAGGCTATTTTAAATGTTTTTGGAAAACATGCCTATAATTTAAATATCAGTTCTACGAAAAGTATGACTGGTCATACGCTTGGTGCAGCTGGTGCTATTGAGGCGCTTGCATGCATTTTGGCAGTCACAAAAAATATTATCCCTCCCACCATTAATCATTTTACCGACGATCCAGGTTTAGATCCTCAATTAAATTTTACTTTCAATAAAGCACAACACAGAACGGTGAATGCTGCATTGAGTAACACATTTGGTTTTGGAGGACACAATGCTTCGGTAATTGTAAAAAAATACCACCCTTAGTAGGTTCTGTTTTCTTTGCCAATCCCTCTATTATAAGTAATCCGAATTTTCCTTGTAAGCCTAGATTTGCAGCGTAGGTATCAAAAGGATTTCTATATTTCAGATGGTACAATTGGCCCATGCTCAAATTATTAGCTTTTCCCTGTATTTTTATATTTTTTCATTGTATCCTTTATCAGTAATTTCGATTAAACATTTTGTCAAATTTTGCAATTCCTGAAAACCTTCTTCTACGGAGATAAAATAAAGAAAGAGTTTAAAAAACAACTCACTAACGTCCTTGGATTTACACCAGGCGAGCTCAATTTATACAGAACTGCATTGAGTCATCGATCGGTGCGGGAAGGGGCCGATGAAAATAACGAGCGCCTTGAATTTTTGGGAGATGCGGTGCTTAGCTCTATTGTGGCACACTATCTTTTTAGAAAATATCCTTATCGCGGCGAGGGGTTTTTAACGGAGATGAGAAGTAAAATGGTCAACCGTCAGCAGTTAAATGATATTGGAATTAAAATGGGGCTGAAAAAAATCACCATTTACAATAAACAAGATAGCTCCCTAAAAATATCTCAAATTTTTGGAAATACCCTAGAGGCATTAATTGGAGCTGTTTACCTAGATAAAGGCTATGACAAAACCCAGCATTGGGTAGAGAAAAACATTATTTCCACTTACTTGTTCATGGATGATTTGGAGGGCATTGAAATTAACATTAAGAATAAATTATACGGCTGGGCAAATAAAAATGGCAAACTGCTGGAATTTGATACCCTAAGTGAAAAATTTGAAAATGGCAGGCGACTGTTTACTATTGGCGCTACTGTAGATGGTGAGCTAGTGGCGGAAGGAAAAGGGTACAATAAAAAGGACGCTAGTCAGATAGCAGCTCAATTGGCTGTTGATAAATTAGGGCTATAGTTGACCATTGTATGGAGCGGATTAAAAATTCTTTTTGAGTGAATGAATTTATATTTAATCTTCTAATTGAACTGCGATTGAGAATGGTTTTAAAATTAATCCACTTAATTTTTCCACTCAATTATAAAATTATTTTCTGTCCAATAAATCAATCAAACATTAAAAGATCGTATGACTTTTGGAATTGTAGGAAGTGGAAGTTGGGGAACTGCAATAGCAAAAATCCTAACAGACAACGGGCATTCCATTCATTGGTGGAATAGGAGTGAGCAATCGATCCAGCAAATCAAGGAAAGAAAGCACAATCCACATTATTTAAGTTCCACCTATTTTAATACTGATTTATTAAATCTTACTACTGATCCCGGAGAAGTCATTCGAAATTCAGATTGCATTGTTGTAGCGATTCCTTCAGCATACGCAAGCTCCATTTTATTGCCATTAGACAAAAATATATTTGTTGAAAAAAAAGTAATCAGTGCTATCAAAGGTATTTTACCACAGAACAATGTACTACTGAATGACTTTCTAAAAGATTCATTTGATTTCCAGCTCGAAAATTATTTTTCTGTTTTGGGGCCTTGTCATGCGGAGGAAATAGCTGGGGAAAAGTTATCCTATCTTACTTTTTCAGGGGTCGATGCAATTGCAACACATGAGATAGCCAGTAATTTCAAAACGAGCTATCTCAATACAATAGAAAATGATGATATCTATGGGGTTCAATTTGCTGCAGTGTTAAAAAACATCTATGCTGTAGGGGCAGGTATAGCTCATGGTTTGGATTATGGAGATAATTTTTTAAGTGTACTCATTGCCAATAGCGCGGATGAGATGGCAGGATTTTTAAAAAAAGCTGGAATAAAAAATATGGAACTGGGGCATGTAGACTCATTGCTGCTTCCATCTGTTTATCGGTCCAATAATTATGCCGCTTCCGTTTACCTCGGCGATTTATTGGTTACATGTTATTCATTGTATAGTCGCAACCGAACCTTCGGCAATATGATTGGAAAGGGGTATGCAGTAAAATCCGCTCAGGTAGAAATGAGTATGGTTGCTGAAGGGTATCCTGCAAGTAAAAGTGTGTACCAAATTAATCAGGTCATTCATGCCAATATGCCTATTGCTGAAACGATTTATCGGATATTATGGGAAAGCCTTTCACCCCGCGAAGGGTTTACCCAAATTGAATCATTATTGGTATAGTTGCTATTGTTTACAAAAAAAGGTCCGCTGCAATACCATCAGCAAATAACTTCCCCTCTTTAGTCAAAACCAGACTAGCATTTTTCTGAATGAGTTTTTTGGATTGGATATATTTTTGGCTGGAAAGTAGCAGCTGGTTAACATGACTATTTCCAAAAAGAGTGCTCATTTTTTCGAGGTCGATACCTTCCATAGTTCTTAGCGATATCATAATGAACTCATTGAATGATTGGGTTGGTGTGAGTAGTTCTTCTTCAAATGGGATGCAGTTTTTTTTCAATGACTGAATGTACAAAGCGTTATTAGCAATATTCCATTTTCTTATTGTTCCGTCATAGCTATGTGCAGCAGGTCCAAATCCATAATATTTTTTGCCTTGCCAATAGCTACTGTTATGCTTACTTCTCATTCCAGGTTTCGAAAAATTACTAATTTCATAGTGTTCGTAGCCAGCTTGCTCCATTTTATTCATCCCAATAATAAATTGTTCCGCCTGTTTTTCGGCATCCACCGGTGCCTTTTTGTTTTGAGCAATCATTTTGTCCAGCGCTGTTTTGGGTTCCACCGTAAGCGCATAGCAAGAGATATGGGGAATTTCCATACTAATGACGGTATCAATAGCGGTTGTCCAATCTTGGTTGCTTAACAAGGGGGAGCCATAGATCAAATCGATTGAGAAGTCGGAAAATCCAGCATCTTTAATTTCGTCGATGCATCGCAGTGAGTCAGCTGCTGAATGCGCCCGGTTCATCCAAAGTAGTTCGGGGTCCAAAAAGGATTGTATTCCCACACTCAGGCGGTTAATGCCTGCGTTTTTCCAAAGTTGTAATTTCTCAGCACTGATATCATCCGGGTTGGCTTCTAGTGTGATTTCTGCATCTTTTTGAATGTCAAATTTCGAGGCCAATGCCGCTAGTATCATCGTGAGGTCGTTGATTGATACAATGCTAGGGGTACCTCCGCCCAAATAGATGGTTTCACAAAATTCTTTTTCTGTTGGCTTGCCGGCTTTGCTGGGGCTAATGTGAATCTCTTTTATCAGCGCAGCAATCAGTTCGTCCTTAAGTTGCAGGGAGGTAGAAAAATGAAAATTGCAATAGTGGCAAGCCTGCTTGCAAAATGGGATATGAATATAAATGCCTGCCAAATGGGTTGGTTTATTGTGGTAAATGTAAAATTTTCAATTCGAGATGATAATGTTTGATTCTACTAGTAGGTTGGGGTTGAAACGGACTGTTTTTCAACTGCCAACCAAACAAATGGTAGAGGATGCTAACTAATACAAAGATAGCATCTTTCATTTGTCCCTTTTTTGTTTAGGATCGAGTTTAACAGTGGGGTACTAAATATTTTTTTGAAATAATTTATTAGCACCTAGTCGTCCGATTTATCGGGCTTCGAGGCTAGATTTGGATAAATTAATTATTTCTAAGTAAAATCATTTTATTTTTGTTAATAATTTCTACAAATTGAAACAGGTTATATTATTTGTAAATATTGTATTCTTTCCTGTTTTGCTTTTTGCTCAACAGCCCGATAGCAGTCTGGTGGGTAAAGATTCTGGGAAAAAGCGGGATTCTTCCTTGGTTCAATTATCTGATAGTCTCACTTTGTTGTTAGATTCAACAGTAATACTGAACAATGACTTAGCTAATTCGGCATCCTCCTACAATAGTGCTTTTAATAAAATGCTGGAAGCCAATCAATTTCTAAATACTTCCACAAAACCTGTTGCTTGGGTGATTCAAGAAAAAAAACGAATCCCCAAAGACCGACTATTTTATTTAACAGCAATCATTGTATCGCTTTTGGCATTTCTAAGATTTGTTTATACTCGGTACTTCAATAATCTGTTCCGATTTTTTTTTAATGCTTCGCTACGACAAAGCCAGTTAATTGAACAACTGTTACAGGCTAAATTACCATCGCTTTTGTTTAATATGCTTTTTATGTTTTCGGGAGGACTGTATATTTACTTGCTGCTAATGTATAATCATTGGATTGACAATCTTGATTTTTGGCAAACCTTGGCTTATTGCAGCTTTGGTTTAGGATTGATTTATCTTATTAAATTTTTTACAATAAAATTTACAGGATGGCTTACGGGATTAACCGAAGTAACGAATAACTATGTATTTATTATTTTTTTGTTCAACAAGGTGATCGGTATTGTTTTACTGCCATTTATTGTCATTATAGCCTTTTCTATCCCCGCTTTAGCTAATTCAGCAGTAATTATTTCCCTTTTACTAATTGGGATCCTTTTATTGTTACGTTTTTTCAGGTCCTATGCATTGCTTCAAAACCAGCTTAAACTAAGCCAATTTCACTTTTTAATGTATGTAGTGGGTGTAGAAATAATTCCTGTTTTGATAGTTTACAAGGGACTGGTAGTTTTATTAAGTAAAAATCTATAATTTTGCATCGATGTTGAATATTAATTTTATCCCGTATGGTTGGTAATATGAAAAAAACCCCTGAATCTAAAGATAGCGCGATAAAAAAAATACTTATTAGCCAACCGAAGCCGGATGGGGACAGGTCTCCTTATTTTGATCTAGCCAAAAAGCACGACATTGACCTGCATTTTTTCCCCTTCATTATTGTGGATAGTATCCCTGCAAAGGATTTTAGGAAACAAAAAATTGAGATCACTAATTATTCGGCGGTTATTTTCACCAGCCGACATGCCATTGACAATTTTTTTCGTACTTGCGAAGAATTGAAGACGACTATTTCGCAAGACACCAAGTATTTTTGTATAACTGAAGCCATTGCACTTTATCTCCAGAAATTTATTTTATATAGAAAGCGAAAAGTGTTTTATGGTGCCGATGGCACGAATAAAAGTTTTTTTGATGTAATTAATAAGCATAAGGAAAATGAAAAATTTCTTTACCCTTGTTCAGAATCCTTCGATAGTGAAATTACAAACTGGCTCAAAGATCACCATTGCGAATATGCTACCCCCATACTTTACAGAATTATTAGCAATGATATAAAAGAAGTCATAGCTCAAAACTTTGACGTGATTTGTTTTTTTACACCTGGGGGAGTAAAAAGCTTGCTTGAAAATTTTCCAAAATTCAAGCAAAACGGGACTAAAATTGGCGTATTTGGTGCCAATACTTTTAAAGCTGCAGAAGATGCTGGCCTTACGCTTCATATCAAAGCTCCTCAGCCGCAGGCGCCTAGTATGGTAAGTGCTTTAGAGTTATATCTGGCTTCAACTAAAAAAAAGTAAAAATACTTTACGATTCCTTTCTTCGATTTATTTTTATTGTCGTTTTCCTCTCCACTTATTTCAGTGGACGTATTGTATTGATATTAAAAAATTGCTAAAATAAATTAAGCATATTTATGCATTCGTCTTTTACCAATCGGTTAATCAATGAAACCAGCCCTTATTTGCTGCAGCATGCCCATAACCCAGTAGAATGGTATCCCTGGGGGGAGGAGGCGCTTGAAAAGGCGAGGGCAGAAGACAAAATAATTTTGGTAAGTATTGGGTATTCCGCATGCCATTGGTGTCATGTGATGGAAAGGGAAAGTTTTGAAAATGAGTCCGTCGCAGCATTGATGAATGCTCATTTTGTAAGTATAAAAGTGGATCGCGAGGAGCGTCCCGATTTGGATCATATTTATATGGATGCCGTTCAGGCTATGTCGGGCAGCGGGGGCTGGCCACTGAATGTTTTTTTAACACCGCAGGCAAAACCTTTTTTTGGAGGCACCTATTTCCCACCTGAAAAGGCATATAATAGATCCTCCTGGACGGAAATCCTTCATAGTGTCGTGTTGGCTTGGAAGGAAAGGAAAAATGAAATAGAAGCACAGGCAGAAAACCTAACAGATCATCTTCAAAGGTCTAATAGCTTTGTAGCCTTAGATAATACCATCGAAAATAGTAATAGGGAGGGGTTAACCACCATTGAACAGTGTGATCAAATGTTTTCCACTATTATGAAATCGGCGGATACCCAATGGGGTGGTTTTGGAAAGTCGCCCAAGTTCCCTCAAACATTTACCATTCAATATCTTTTAAAGTATCATTACTTTACCGGAAACAAGGAGGCTTTGCAGCAAGCTTTGCTTTCTATTGATAAAATGCTGATGGGGGGCATTTATGACCATATCGGAGGTGGGTTGGCCCGTTATAGTACCGATGCCCAATGGCTAGCACCACATTTTGAAAAAATGTTGTATGATAATGCGTTGCTTATTAATGTTTTGTGCGATGCTTATCAAATTAGTTCCCATAAAAAGTATGCGGATGCCATCCGTAAAACGATTTCTTTCGTGTGCGATGAACTATTGAGTGAAGAAGGGGGCTTTTTTGCAGCTTTGGATGCTGATAGTGAAGGAGAAGAAGGAAAGTATTATGTGTGGCAAAAGAAAGAAGTGGATGCTATATTGGGTCAAGATGCAGCACTGTTTTGTGCATTTTTTGACATCACTGAACAGGGTAACTGGGAAGAAAAGAATATCCTTCGAATGCTTGAGCCAATAGGCGATTTTGCTGAAGCAAGGGGTTTGGAGAAGGAGCAATTTGAACAAACTATCCAGCTATGCCTTCAAAAATTATCAGTTCAAAGAAAAAAACGAATCAAACCTTCACTTGATGATAAAATTTTATTGGGATGGAATGCTTTGATGTTACAATCGATAGCCAAAGCAGCTGTTGTATTAAAGGAACCCGCTTACGAGAAAATGGCAGCAGCCAATTTTGTTTTTTTGCAAAAGCGCTTCAAAAGTGGGGCTAGTTCATTACAACTGATGCATACGTACAAAAATGAAATCAGCAAGTACCCGGCCTTTTTAGATGATTATGCCTACCTGATAGCTGCTTTACTTCAATTGTACAAGACTAGTTTTACGGAGAGTTATTTACTCTTAGCCTTTGATTATTGCAATTATGTTATTGAAAATTTCAGTGATGAGGAGTCTTGCTTTTTCTTATATACTCACCAAGACCAAAAAGACATCATAGTTAGAAAAAAGGAAATATATGACGGTGCAACACCCTCGGGCAACTCGGTGATGGCTGAGAATTTATTACTGCTTTCTATTGTTTTTGATAATGCGGCATGGAGAGCGAGGTCTAATAAAATGTTACACCAACTTTCTGCTTCAGTTATGAAATACCCGGGTTCGTTTGGAATTTGGGCCTCCTTATTGCTTTATCAGGTAATGGGAATAAATGAAATAGCCGTGATAGGTGCAAATTTTGCCAATCTATCCAAAGATATTTTATTAAAATATTTGCCTAATGTGGTGATAATGTCTTCTGAGCAAGGCAATGAGGTTTTTCCTTTATTAGCTGCTAAACCCTCAAGTGAGTCAGATTGTATTTATTTGTGTAAGAATTATAGTTGTTTAGCGCCTTTTATGACTTCAAATTCATTATTTTCGGAAATTGAAAGGAGTAATAAAATTAATAGGTAAAGGCACAATTTTTTTAAATCTAAATCGTTTTATTTAGCGGCAATTCATATCGGTACTAAAATAAATAGTGTAAATAGTTGGTTAACTAAGTAAAATTCAAAATAATCCTTACATTTGTCGAGCTTTTTAAAATAATTATCAATGATGAATAGGGCTTTAGCTATTATAATTATAATGACCTTTGTGTTTTTGTCTGGATGTAAAATGTTAGGCAAAGGTAAAAAAGGTAAGGATCTTCCTACCGATGGTCAGCTATATGGCGTGGAGCCTTCTCGCAATTGGACGCTTCCCAAGCCTCCCGGCATGGTTTATATTCCACCCGGCACTTTTCATATGGGCCCAAGTGATGAGGATGTGAATTTTGCTTTTACTGCTCGAAACAAACAAGTTTCTATCAGTTCTTTTTGGATGGATGCAACTGAAATTACCAACAATGAATATCGGCAGTTTACCAATTGGGTGAGGGATTCTATAGCGGCTAAGCAAATGGGGTTTATTAAAGCTGGGGCTGATGGAGCTGAAGTCATTGATTGGAAAAAAGCAAAAACTATCAAGTGGGGCGATAAGGCGGTGATGGAGAAGGTGGACGCAATGATACTGACACCTGATAATCGAATTTTCAATAAAAAAGAAATTGATCCTACCAAATTGGTTTTTCATTCTGAAATCTTTGATTTTAAAGAAGCAGCGAAAAGTCCAAGAGGTGTTCAACGTTCAAAATTCATTGTAAAAAAGGATTTGCAGATTTACCCTGATACACTTTGTTGGGTAAGGGATTTCGCTTATTCCTATAATGAGCCGATGGCTAAGAAATATTATAGTCATCCTGCATTTGGAAATTACCCGGTGGTGGGGATTTCATGGAAACAGGCAACCGCATTTTGTGAATGGAGAACGCAATATTTAAACGGCTTTCTCGAATCAAAGAAGCGAATCACGGAATCTGATTTCAGGCTACCTACGGAAGCTCAGTGGGAATACGCAGCTCGTGGAGGTCGTTCCCAATCACCTTACCCTTGGGGAGGTCCTTATTTAAGAAATAGAAAAGGTTGTCTTTTGGCAAATTTCAAGCCAGGCAGGGGTAATTATCCCGAAGATGGCGGTTTTTATACTGTTAGGGCAGATGCGTATTGGCCAAATGATTTTGGTTTATACAACATGTCTGGCAATGTAGCGGAATGGACATCTTCTCTTTTTTATGAGGGTGGTTATAACTTTCAGCATGACATGAATCCTGAAGTACGTTGGAATGCCAAGGATGCTGACCCTCCTCGTATGAAACGTAAAGTTATCCGTGGGGGAAGCTGGAAAGATGTAGGATATTATTTGCAAACAAGTGCTCGTACTTATGAATACCAAGATACAACCAAATCATACATTGGATTTCGTTGTGTGATTGATTTGCCCCCTTCAAATAAAAAGGGGAGATAGTGAGGTTTTTAAAATAAATTTCCGATCTTTCATTAAAGATGGTAGTAATTACATTGGATGTAGCAATACTATCAATTGAAAATAAAAAATAAAACTTAACATTTAAAATTCAAAACTTATGTCAGCCGCTGGTCAATCCCGTCCAATCGATCGAGTACTAAATATTTTTGTATCTGCTGCAGCCGTTCCGGTTTTGCTAGGAGCGCTTTTCAAAATTACCCATGCACCCGGAGCGGACGTATGGTTAAAAATTGGATTGTGGACTGAGTCGATCATCTTTTTAGGATATGCTTTATTATATGTTTTTTCACCGCCACCTGAAGGACCAGCACCAGCACCTGCAGCACCCGTTGAAACTGGCAATCCTGCATTAAAGAGTATGGATAAAATGTTGCAAGAGGCAGATATCACTCCAGATAATATGAAAAAACTCAGCGAAGGTTTTGCTAAATTGGGCAATACTGTTGGAGGTTTTGCTGATATAGGGGAAACCGTAAAATCAACGAATGAACTGGGTGCAAAGGCAAAGGAAGCTACTTTTTCTCTTGGAGCTATGTCAAGTGCATTTAGTAATAGCGCTACTGCAATGTCATCATTTAATAGTGCAACAGAAAGTACAAAAGGCTTTCACGAACAAGTACAGGTGTTGACCAAAAACCTGGGTAGTTTGAATACCATTTATGAACTTGAATTGAAAGAAAGCAATAATCACCTGAAAGCGTTGAATAGTTTTTATGGTAAAATGGCTGAAGCTAGTACCGTAATGGTGAGTAGCTTGGAAGATGCTACTAAAACGAAGGATCAAATCAATTTATTGGCGGGCAATCTAGGTAAATTAAACTCGGTATATGGTAATATGTTGAGTGCGATGCAGATGAAA
>CANIMM010000088.1 GCA_947468255.1 Chitinophagaceae bacterium
ATGGCCAGTGGAGGCTATTATCGAGCGCAAGCAATTGATTGAGGCAGGAGGTTTAACCTGGACCGTGGTAGAAAGTTTGCCGGTAAGCGAGGACATGAAAAAACACACGGGAGATTATATTGTTCATCTTGAAAATTACAAACAGAGTCTACGCAATTTGGCGGTATGTGGAATAAAGGTGGTGACCTATAATTTTATGCCTATTTTGGATTGGATGCGCACGGATGTTTCCTATACCATGAAAGATGGCAGCAAGGCATTGTATTTTGAGCGACTTGCCTTTATTGCTTTTGATCTGTATATGCTAAAAAGGCCAGGAGCTGAAAAGGACTATTCTGCTATTGAAATTAAAAGCGCCCAAGACAAATTTGATTCAATGTCGGCAGAAGAAAAAGAAAGAATTTTTAGTAATACCTTGATGGGATTACCAGGCAGTGTTGTTTCTTTTACACCGGAGCAAATTTTAGCAGCATTGAAAACCTATGAAGGCATTGATGCGGAAAAATTAAAAAAGCATTTGTTTTATTTTTTAGAGCAAGTGGTTCCTGTTGCAGAAGAATGCGGCTTAAAGATGGCGATTCATCCGGATGACCCACCCTACCCAATTTTGGGCCTTCCTAGAATTGTAAGTACCGAACAAGATGCAGCAGACATTATTAATGCGGTACCATCCGTTGCCAATGGATTGTGTTTTTGTACCGGTTCATATGGTGCAAGGAAAGACAATGACATACCTGCAATGCTGAAGCGTTTTGGGGATCAGGTACACTTTTTACATTTGCGCAATACCAAGCGGGATAATGAAGGAAATTTTTATGAAGCGGATCATTTGGCGGGCGATACGGATATGTATGAAGTGGTAAAAGAAGTACTCAATATTCAAAAAAGAAGAAATATTTCAATTCCCATGCGGCCCGATCATGGACACCAGATGCTAGATGACTTAAAAAAAGTTACCTATCCGGGCTATTCTGCTATAGGCAGGCTGAAAGGGTTGGCTGAATTGCGTGGGGTTGAATATGCAATTAATAAAAGCAATAGCTAATTTTTTATATTCAGCCTATTTCGCTTCAGTCAAGATCGATTGGTAAATGATATCCTGAATCGTACTCCGCACATTCATTTTTGATAATAGCGGGTTGTCACCATTCGGCGTTACCCGATTGCTTAAAAAAACATACACTAATTTATTTACCGGATCTGCCCAGGTGCAAGTGCCTGTAAAGCCGGTATGCCCAAAAGTAAGTGGGGAAGCCGCCAAACATGGATACGGATCAGGCCGGCTGTTATTATTTTTTTCGGGTTTATCAAAACCAAATCCTCGGCGACTGGTAGCACTATGGTAAGCGGTAAATAGGTCAATGGTTGCTTTTTGCAGGTACTGCTTACCGTTCATCGATCCTCCGTTCATCAGCATTTGCATAATAACGGCAATGTCATGAGCATTGCTGAATAAACCAGCATGTCCGGATACACCGCCAAACATAGCCGCTCCCGGATCATGAACATCTCCACGTATGAGCTGCTCACGAAACTGTTGTTCATTTTCTGTAGGCGCTATCTGGTTAAGGGGTAAGTATTCTCTAGGTCTAAAGCCGATCGTAGCCAAGCCAAGCGGCGAATAGAATTCTTTTTTTGCATATTCGTTGAGCGGTATCCCACTGATGGCTTCTACTACTTTACCTAAATAAATAAAATCATTGTCACTGTATACATATTTGTTGCCGGCGGCAACCGGACTCTTCGCAATTCTTTTGTACAAGCTATCTCGCCAATCGTTGCGCATAAATAAATTATCTGCTACCCTGATATTGAAGGAATCGGTTGGATGAGTAGAATATAAAGCAGCAAGGGGTTTGCCTGATATGTCGATGGTCTCTTTGTAAAAAGGAATAAACGCCACCAGCCCGGCCTGGTGTAGCAAAATATTTTCAATCAGCAGTTTTCCTTTGCTAGTCCTTTTAACAAGTGGTAAGTAATCGCCTAATGTTTTTTTTAAATTTATCTTTCCCTGCTCATACAGTTTCATCAAAGAAATAGTAGTGGCACAAATTTTTGTTACTGAAGCCATATCATACACAGCGGATGTATTGGTGAATGGTAAGCCATCGTAATCATAATGACCAAATGCTTTGTTATAAGCAATCTTTCCATCCTTCACTACTAGCACAACGCAACCAGGGGTAGCTCCTTTTTGGATGGCTAGGTTGGCAACAGAATCAATCTTGTTGAGTTCCATAGAATCAAGTCCTACGGATGCAGGACTTGCTGCTGGCAAGTTTGCTTCAGCCGTTATTACACCGCTTCCAAATGGGTAGGCCTCGCAAATCGTTACCGGCAGTTTTCCTTTGGCGGGAATGATGCCTTGCAACAAATCGGCTGCAACATTTTGTATGATTGCGTCATCTTCATAGCAGGCTACTAAATTTTTTGCTCCACAGAAATTTTTAATAGCATAGGGATTTCCAAAAACAAATGTGGAAGCGTTGGTTTGCTCCTGCAATTGTTTGATAAGGTCAATGGCAAAAGAACTGATGCCAAAATTATTTGCAGGAACACGTTTATAACCATGCACTCCAATAATCACTTTTTGGTATCTATTTTTGATTAGGTAAACGGTGGATAATATCCTGCTCGCATCCTGCAGATTGTTAAAATAAAAAGCATCTGCATCGTACTCTTTCTGCAAACGTTTGGCAAAATCGTTTGCACTATCAATTCCAATACCAACAAATACCACCGATTTTTTAAGGTTATTTTTTTCTTGGGTAAGCGGAAAAAAATCGCCATTGGTTTTATTTAATACGGTTAAGGCATTTTCGGCAACCAGCTTTCTCATGCTGCTTACTTTATTATTCAGATCGGCTGTTAGGTTGCGGGTTTCAATGGGCTGCAATTTTGAAAGACCGTATTGGTATTTTGCCATTAAAACCTTTTTGCAGTGCTGTTCAATTTCTGCCCAACTCAATTTTCCTTCTTGGATAGCAGTTTGTATTTTTTCAATGGCTAATGGAACATCGCCCGGAAGGCAAAGCATATCATTTCCTGCAATCAGCGACTGCAGTGCTGCTTCCTCATTGGGAAAGAATTTTTTTACTCCCTGCATTTCTAGGGCATCGGTAAAGGTTACTCCATGGTAACCCATTGTATTTCGCAATAGTCCGGTTACATTATTTTTTGAAATGGAGGTTGCCATGTTTGCCCCACTATCAATGGCGGGTACAAATAGATGCCCAATCATTACACTTCCAATACCGGCCTTAATAATTTCTCGGAAGGGATAAAGTTCAAGTGACTCCAGTTCAGCCATCGATTTTTTGATAATCGGAAGATCAAAATGCGAGTCAACGGCTACATCCCCGTGCCCTGGAAAATGTTTTGCACAGGCCATCACGCCCATATCTTGAAGGCCTTTCATATACTGTGTCCCAAACAGGGTTACTTTATATTTGTCCTCACCAAAACTGCGGTCGTTGATTACAGGGTTATCAGGATTGTTATTAATATCCATCACAGGGGCATAATTAACCTGAATGCCTATCCGCTTACATTGTTCCGCAACCGTTTTGCCATATTGGTAAATGATGTCAGCATCTGATACCGCTCCAAGCATCATCTGGTGAGGCAGTGGCAACACACTGTCGATCATACGCATACCAACACCCCATTCTGCGTCGATGCATATTAATATCGGCGTTTTGGCAGTAGCCTGCAATCGGTTGATGATGGTGGCTTGTTTTACTGGACTACCCTGAAAAAGGCAGATACCGCCGATATTGTATTTTCTAACGAGACTGTCAACCGCATCATCCAAAAAAATGGCGGTCTTATTTTTTGCATCGTAGGTGGATAGTCTCACCACCATTAATTGTGCAATCTGTTCTGCATGACTCAAGGTTTTGAAAACACTATCAACCCATTCGGTTGCTTTTATCTTGGAGTAGGTTGACCTATTTTGTGCATGGAGGCTAAACGGTAAAGTAAAAACCACCAGCAACAGGAGTAAATAATTTTTCATCGTAATATGTCAGGTATATAGGCTCACAAAGTAGGAAGATTTCTAGAGTTATTTCTTTGCAATCTTTTTTTAACTTTTAAATTGCTTTTTTTAAGTTTAAGACCAGCTGAAATAGGAAAAATGATCAATTACCCATTCCCCCATTTTCTACGTATTTTTACACAAAACAACGAATTTATTTTGCCTGATATCATTCAATTATTGCCCGATAATATAGCTAACCAAATAGCTGCCGGCGAAGTTATTCAACGCCCTGCCAGTGCTGTGAAGGAATTACTGGAAAATGCAGTGGATGCAGGGGCTACTGAAATAAAGTTAATTGTAAATGATGCAGGAAAGGCATTGATACAGGTTATTGACAACGGTAAAGGGATGAGCGAAACAGATGCTCGAATGAGTTTTGAAAGACATGCTACTTCCAAAATAAAAAATATTGAAGATCTTTTTCATATTAAAACAATGGGGTTTCGGGGAGAGGCGCTTGCCAGTATTGCAGCAGTATCCCAAGTGGAATTGAAATCGAAAAAAGAAGCCGAAACCACCGGCACCTATATTGAAATTGACAACAGTGTGGTTAAGAAGCAGGAACCAGTTGCTATGGAGCAAGGAACTAGCATTGCCATGAAAAATCTTTTTTTTAATGTTCCGGCAAGAAGGAATTTTTTAAAAAGCAATCCTTCCGAACTTCGACATATTGTGGATGAATTTATTCGAGTTGCCATGTCATTTCCAGATATCTTTTTTTCGCTCACTAGTAATGGGCAAGAAGTTTTTCATTTGGAGCGGGCCACGTTAAAACAAAGAATTGTTCAAATACTGGGGAATAATTATTCGGCAAAGTTGGTCAGTGTAGAAGAGCAAACAGATTATATGAATATTTATGGCTTTGTAGGAAAGCCAGAAACTGCAAAGAAAACCAGGGGGGATCAATATTTCTTTGTAAACAATCGATTTATTAAAAGCGCCTACCTCAATCATGCAGTGATGGGTGCATTTGATTCGATGATTGCAAAAGACAGTTTCCCGATGTACACCCTTTTTATAGATTTGGATCCCGCCCAATTGGATATTAATGTGCATCCCACCAAGCAAGAGATAAAGTTTGAAGATGAAAAAATTGTGTATGCTTTTGTACAAAGTGCTGTAAAACATGCGTTGGCTCAGTTCAGTATTTCACCTACGCTTGATTTTGAATTGGATCCATCTATTCAACAGTTGGATGCAGTAAGCAAACCTTTTACCGATGAAATAAAATCGTCTGTTGCTTCTTCTTCCCTTTACAATACTTTTTCCCAAAAAAATCAGGCGCATTTTATTGAAAATAAAAGTGAGTTAAGGCATTGGCGCGAATTTTATGAGCCAGCCGCAAAGTCTTCATCGGGCAGTTCAATTGCTTCCTCAACTGAGGGAGAGACTGTTTCGCTGTATTCAGAAAAAAAACTGCAGGTATCAGATGAAAGTCCTTTGCAGCAAATGCATTCCACCTATATCCTAGTTCAAAATGATGTCGGCTTTCTGGTGATTCACCAGCAAAATGCGCATGAAAGAATTTTGTACGAGCGATTTATTAAAGCTGTAGCTGGAAAACCAATCGCCATTCAGCAAAGTCTATTTCCACAAACAATGGAATTGGCTTCTGCCGATGTAGCGGTGCTGAATGAGTTGCTTCCCGACCTTCATTATCTTGGGTATCACTTGGAACCCTTTGGCAACAATACTTTTGTAGTACAGGGGACTCCCGCAGATGTGGAACAGGGAAATGAGAAAGCTGCCATCGAAAAAATGCTGGAGCAATACAAGCATTTTAGCAGCGACTTGAAATTTTCTAAGCGTGAAAAACTATTGCGTTCTTTGTCATGGCAACAGGCCATCAAACCGGGCAAGGCATTAACTCAAAAGGAAATGAAGTTGATCGTTCAGGATTTATTTATTTGCACGACTCCTAATATCACGCCCAATGGAAAACCTACGTATACGGTGTTTAAAAAACAGGAATTGGATCGGATGTTTGGAAGATAACCGATTAGAATTTTTCCCGGATATTGCTTAAAAATTTTTCAACTGCCCTGCGAACTGGACTGGCCCCTGTAGGGTACTGATTTACCAAAACTGAAAATAGTAATAGCTTGTTTTTTTTAGTGATCATGATACCACTGATGGCGCAATGGTTGCTTAGACTACCCGTTTTTGCAAAAATAAATTCAGCCTCTTTTTGGTAATATCCGGAAAGCGTTCCCTCTCCGCCGGTGGGCAAAATATTTTTTAAACGCTCGAGTCCAAATTCATTTTTCAATTTATTGAGAATATATATAAAAGATTGCGGGGTAAATAAATTATAGCGGCTAAGTCCACTGCCATCTACCCATTTGGGTCGTTGGGGAATATCTGCCAGGTCGAAATCTAAGAGGGTGTCAATTATTTTTTCATCACTCATGATGCCGAGGCGTTCATTACTTACCATTAACAATGTTTGCTCGGCAAAAAAATTGTCGCTAAGGTGCATCATGGGTTTAAACAAAGAATCGGTTGGCTGAGAGTGTAGGGTATTTCGTTGGATGAGCCTTGGGTTAGCGGAGGTGTATTCGCCTATTTTTTTATGAAGGGTGTCTTCCAATAATTTGATGAAGGTAGATCTAGGAGTAGTTTCGTTAGAAGTTGTTTTGAATGGAATCCATTGCTCAGTAAATTTTGAGGCGGATTGGTATTGCGCATTAAATGAATTGTTTTCAAGCGGTCTTGCAATACTGAATTTTACTCCTGTTTTATTTTTAAGGGTTGTGTTTAGACCTTGAATAGAATGGTTATAAAAGATTGGGGGACTAACCGCAACGGAGTCATTTTGAAGAAAAAATTTTGCTAGATTTCCGTATATCGGCATTTCGCTTCTTTCTGCTGAATAGTCGCTCTGGTAATCATCCCAAGCCCAGCCTTTTCCTAATGGTGAAAAACGTTGAAGGTTTGAATCTTGTAGATAAGAATAGTTGCCTGCTTTGTTTAAAAAATCCAGAATAGGCTGGTTTTTAAAATCGGCATGTAAAAAAGTGGGGTCGCCGGTACCAATAATGGTAGTAAAATCGCCACTGTTCTTTTCGTACCTCAATCCCACCAAGCTATCTCCCAAATATTTCATGCCTGCATAGAGCGTAAACAATTTGGTATTGGAAGCTGGAACAAAATATTTGTCGGCATCAAAATTGAACCAATACTTATCTGTGGCAGGTTCATAAATACTAATCCCAATATGCCCACTACGGATGGCCGATTCTTTCAGCAAATCATTTTTTGCTTGAATGGAAATCTGTTTCGACACAGCGCAGGAGCTGAGCAGTATGACAAAAGCAGTTACCTTCATAAAGGCAGCTGCTTTGCTATTAATAAAAAAATTGCAAGAGTCAGTATAGTTCATAAAGACAATTTTATAGTGGCTGAATTCAGCCATTAACTCCGCTCTTGTTCACGAAGCCATCGTTCGGGTATTTCATTTTGGCTGGTCAGTTGGTAATCACGGTAGCTACAGGGTATCAATTTGTTGTTGGGCAATTGCATCCACCATCTGCTGGTTCGTCTACTCTGCAAAAATACAGTGGCTACTTCTGCAACTACTGTATTGAACTCGTTGAAATGTTTTCTATCTTCTAGGGGCGCTTCCTGCTTGCTACGATTTTTTCCATCTATAAAATACCAGAGCATTTGTGCAATTTGCCGCGCAGTCAATTCATTGATATCTGATTCGGGATCATAGCCGTATATGCCAAAACTGGTTAAATGGCTACTCATACCTGCATATCGGGCAAGCATACAGGCTTCTTCACCAGTGAAGCCATTTGGACTATTTTTATTGGCAGGAGCATCGCTGAATTTGATGGCACTGATGTCAAAGCTTGCTAATGAACTGTTTCGCAATACGGGTTCCATTTCATCCATATTTTCTTTGACTACGCCTAACCGGTAGCAATCGAAACGAAGCTTATCCATTGTTTCTAACATGCGAGGATGAACATAATAACTTTGAAACCCAATATGGTGGTAATGACTGATTACAGAAGGGTCACTGGTGAGCATTTCTAACAAAAAATTCTCACTCCTAAGCGCACTCTCACTTCTAAGATCAATGGAGGCATCAATACAAGTCGCTTCTACCGACATTCCCAATTCCTTATATGCCAAAAATTGTGCTAGGGTAATATCATGTGTTCCGCCCAATAGCACCACCGTTTTTTTCATTTTGATTAATTCCGTTAAAACTGTTTTTATGGCGGCATAACTGTCTTTTAATGTAGCGCCAGTTTTAATGTTTCCGAAATCTGCAATGGCGGTATCATGGTGCCAGTAATGTAACTGGTACAATTGTCTGCGGATGGCATCCGCAGCTTCAAAACAAGTGGTGAATATACCGTTCCCTCTTGTTTCACCTATTCCTACCAGCACAATATCTACTGCTGACACATCCGGAATTTCAGTGTTGTACCCCACAATGTGTTTGGCCAGCTGCCCATCATTGTATCCACTGTCCTCATTTAAGCTGTGCATGTCAATGGGTATTAAAAAATCATGGAGGTCGTACATCGGCGTAAATTTGAGCAAACTTAGGTAAGATAGTTGAAAGTTGGACGTTGGCTACTTTTTGATGTACGGTGTTTTTTATTTAAAGAACCTTGCCTTGTAGACAGGTGGCTGGGTGCAGCCATTTTTTATAAGGATAAAGGTGGAGGAAGCCTTTAAAAAAGGAATTCGCTTGTAATCTAGCCCATTTCATCTATCACCGACTAGCCAGTTCTTCAACAATTCCTTATTTTTGCCAAATGGAAGCGTTATTACAAAGAATAGAAGCATTAAAAATGGAGATGAGTAGTTTCGTAGCTACAACTGCAGATGATACCGAAGCTTTTCGTATAAAATACTTAGGAACCAAAGGCTTGGTGAAAGAAGTAATGGGGGAGATGAAGAATGTACCGGGGGATAGGAAAAAAGAATTCGGTCAGCTGCTGAATGAGTTTAAAATCTTTGCTGAGGCAAAATATACGGAGATACAATCGCTTACCGATAATAAAGACGCAACTTCTGAGAATGCTGGTTTCGATTGGTCGCTTCCTGGAGACCCTTTGAGAACTGGTTCTCGACATCCGATCAGCTTGGTTCGTAATCAAGTAGTATCCATTTTTCAACGCCTTGGTTTTGCGGTGGCAGAAGGTCCTGAGATAGAAGATGACTGGCATAATTTTACTGCCTTGAATATGCCCGAAAACCATACGGCACGGGATATGCAGGATACTTTTTATATCAGCCAAAACCCCGATTGGATACTGCGTACCCATACTTCGAGTGTGCAGGTACGTGAGATGGAAAAAGGAAAATTACCCATTCGAATTATCTGCCCAGGAAGGGTATATCGAAATGAAACCATTAGTGCAAGGGCGCATTGTTTTTTTCATCAGGTAGAAGGATTGTACATCGCGGAGAACGTGTCCTTTGCCGATTTAAAACAAACCCTGTATTTCTTTGTGCAGGAAATGTTTGGAAAGGATTTTAAAGTACGTTTTCGTCCGAGTTATTTCCCTTTCACTGAGCCTAGTGCCGAAATGGATATCAGCTGCCTGATTTGTGGCGGCACTGGTTGCAATGTATGTAAACACACGGGATGGGTTGAGATCCTAGGCTGTGGAATGGTTCACCCCAATCTGCTCGAAAATTGTGGTATCGACAGCAATAAGTACACCGGCTTTGCATTTGGTATGGGGATAGAACGAATTACCATGCTGAAATACCAGATAAAAGACCTGAGGTTATTTAGTGAAAACGATGTTCGGTTTTTAAAGCAGTTCACAGCAGCTACTTAAGCATTTCTACCATTTACCCGAAACCCTTTTTATCAGCTTCCATTTTTTTATACTATGATTTTAGTTACAGGTGGCGCAGGTTTATTAGGAAGCGAATTGATTCGCCAACTGCTATCGCAGGGTAAAAAGGTAAGAGCGATTTACAATAAAACTCCCCTGCCCAATTTCCATTCGGAATCACTGGAGCAATTTCAATGTAATATTTTAGATGTGGTTGGCCTGGAGGAGGCCATGCAAGGGATAGAGCAGGTTTACCATTGTGCAGCAATCGTAAGCTTTGCGCCATCCCGTAAGCGAGAATTATTTACTATCAATATAGAGGGCACTGCCAATGTGGTGAATGCGGCTTTACAGGCGGGCATAAAAAAAATGGTGCACGTTAGCTCTGTAGCGGCTTTGGGGCGAATAAGGGAGGGAGAGC
>CANIMM010000089.1 GCA_947468255.1 Chitinophagaceae bacterium
CTCATAAGTAAACAGATGGGCCAATTCGTGAAGAAGCGTAATCAAAAAAGAATACTGATTCAGATTACCATTAATACTGATCCGGTGATTTTTATCGGCTTGTGAATTTCTGTAGTCTCCTAAAACCGTTTTTCGTTCTCGCGTAATAGTGAGTTGAACCTTATACTGAAGCAGGTACTGGGAAACCTCCTCGAAACTTCCTTCAGGCAGATAATGCTGCAACTGGTGTAAAGGAGCTTCCTGCTTAGCCATTTTTTTGCCTATTCAATTTGGTGATTATTGCTACTTCTACTCCAAGATAGATGAGATATAAAAACATCGCCGAAAACACAGAGACCTTACTAACACTATTGCCCGCAATCAACCTATAAACAATGACAGCTGTTATAGTCACAAACATTTTGATCAGCATCCCTCCCATTACGCTTCTGATAAAAACGTTGGGATTGCTGTTTCCCAATGCCTTACGTTGCATAAAAAAAGCTACCAAACTTAATAAAAAGAAAATGTCATTGGCAAAGAACAACACATAGAAATCAATACCCCATTTCGCTACAATTTCTCTTGCTGCATACAATGTTAAATTAGTAAGGACAAATACTATAAACAGCGGTAAAATAATTTTATTTTGTGGAGTCATATTACCCACAAAGATATTTTAAAGATTTATTTATTCACCACATTACCCAATTCTTTATTTAAGCCAACCACACTAGCTCCCGTATGGCAACTTCCATTAAAGCGGGCCGTTGGTTCTATCTGCAGTTTTGCTGCAAAAATATCACCCTGTACATCACACTTTCCCATTAATTGAAGTAATTCCTTAATTTTTATGTTGCCTTTCACTTTACCTAATACATCAGCATGAAGTCCATTGATATTGCCTTCAATTACCCCTTCAGGTCCTATAAAAACCTTCGCCTTGGCAAAAAGGTTTCCAGTAAGGGTTCCATCAATACGAATATCGCCTTCACTTTTAATATCCCCATTGATAGTAGTTCCAGCTCCAATAATGGTAGTACTAGCTGCAGTTGTTTCTAAAGTTGACAAACTAAATTTTGAATTAAACATAGGAAATTATTTTAATAGTAAAATAAGCTTAAAACTGAACAATTATATATAATTATTCAGTAATATTATCTACTTTCGGTAAGACTAGTTTATTAGTGTCTAATTCGGAGGTTTTGCCATCCAGCACCTTTTTTAAGTCATCGAAATATTGCTGCCTGAATTTTAGTACATTTTCAATAGAATCTGTCCTTATTTTCAACTTACGAAACTCTCTAACTTGTCTTGCGTCACCATATCCCACCCCAGGTAAATAATATTTGATAGGGGTAAAAACAATTAAAGCAACCGTTAAAACAGTCAGTATGACAAAAACACTGCTTAAAACAATATACACACTGAGTCGGCTTAACCGAAATTTGACCACTTCTTCATAAGTGTCCTCATTCATTACCACCAAACGGTAACGATTTCTTAATCGTTTTAGTGTGCTGTTGGCATCTATTTTGCCCATAGTTGATTATTGGATGTTAAAAATAAGGAACCTTACGGCATTATCAGTACTAATTCCCAAAAATATCCGATATTTAACCGCTTTATTTTAATCATTGATATACATGTTAAAAAGGATTTTTTTACTGGCTTTCTTAGTTTTGGGTACCTGCACCTTTTTGAATACCGTAGCAGCTCAAGCTCCCACTTGGACTATTGACCTACTAGGCAAAGAAAAAAAGCCTGAACAATTCCAGGATAGGAAATTGGGGTCAGAAAAAATGGCAGAAAAGAAATTTACCCCGTTGAGGCATTTTTTTCAGAATAATTTCACCCATTACAATTATTTCTATAATGCCAATAATAAAATAAAAAATGTTATTGAAAGAGCAAAAGCATCCCAAAAAGATGACTATAACAAATTGCTAAGTTTTTATCCCTATTCGCTTGAAAACACCTTGGGTCAAAAAACTGAACTAGATTCCGTGCTCTTAAAAACAACCGCAGGAATTTTATTACATGACCTACGAAATGACTGGATAGATAATTTGTACCTACTGATGGGCAAGGCATTTTTTCTCAGAAAGGACTTTGACTCAGCGGCTGCTACCTTTCAATTTATCAACTACAATCTTTTTCCACGAAAAAAAAATGAAGATGACGATAGAATCGTAGGGACAAGCGAATCTTCGAGCAACAGCAGATTGAGTATTGCAAACAACGAGTCTAATTCGATTGTAAAAAAACTAACTAGCCATACCCCTAGCAGAAACGATGCGTTGATATGGATGGCCCGTACCTTTATTGAACAAGACGAGCTAAGTGAATCTGCCAGCTTAATCAATACGCTTCAATACGATCCCAACCTGCCCGAGCGACTTAGGGATGACCTAGATGAGGTAAATGCCTACTGGTTTTATAAGCAAAATATTTTTGACAGCGCTGCCTTCCATCTGCAAAAATCTCTGACAAATGCTGCAAGTAAACAGGATAAAGCAAGGTCAGAATTTCTGCTAGCCCAGCTCTATGAATTAACAAACCAATTTGATAAAGCTTCCCAATTTTATTTAAAAGTATCCTCCCACACTGTTGCCCCCTTAATGGACATTTATGCCAGGCTCAATAATGCCAAAATGCTAAAAGGCACCAATTCTCATGAGCTCAACAATAGCATCAACCAGCTCGTGAAGATGGCTAAAAAAGATAAATTTGAAAGTTTTAGAGATATTCTTTTCTATTCTGCCGCTGAACTGGCTTTACAAAAACCGGATACCATTGCCGCAGTTGGCTATTTCACCAAAAGCATTCAATACAACCAATCCAATTTACCTCATAAAAACAAAGCCTTTCTTCAATTGGCTGATATCGCTTATCAGCAAAAGCAATATAAAAAAGCTTACGCATACTACGACAGCTTACAATTGGGGGATACCTCGCTGGCAGATCGTTTAGACGTTATCAAAAATAAAAAAACTGCGCTAGTCAAAATAGTTGAAAAAATTATTATCATCGAAAGGGAAGATAGTTTGCAAGCTCTTGCCGCCATGGCACCAACAGACAGAGCCCTATTTGTAAAAAAAATTGTAAAGCGATTACGCAAAGAGCAGGGGTTAAAAGAAGAGGTCGATATGGGAGGAACCATGATTGGCTTTGACAATCCACTGGACAATAAAAAAAATGAGCCCACAGATCTTTTTGCTGATGCCAACAAAGGTGAATGGTATTTTTATAATAGTTCATTGAAATCAAAAGGTTTTGCTGATTTTAAAAGAAAATGGGGAACTCGAAAGAATTCAGATAATTGGCGTAGAAAAAATGCAATTGATAATTCCGCAAATAACCCCAACCAATCTGCAGTAAACAATATTAGCCCAAATGATATTGACAAAGCTACAGACCCGATTTCAAACACCGGTGGTACCAATAAAAATATCCTGAATGACACAACCCAACAAAAAAATATAAGCTATGAGACTTTAATGGCAAACATACCATTGACTCCCGAAAAAATGGATACCAGCAATAATTTACTTGCAATCAGCCTATTTGAACTAGCACAGCTTTACCAAAAGGAGCTTGAAGATTATGAGCAGGCAGTCATTCATTATGAGCATTCCCTTATTCGATACCCAGATTCACTTTATAATGGTGAATTATACCTAGGCCTATATTTTTGCTTCACAAAACTCAAAGACAATGAAAAGGCTGCTAAATATAAAAAACTTTTGAGCCAAAACTTTGCTGGAAGCCATTCCGAAACTCTATTGAACAATCCTGAAACCTTGAATTCCAATTCAAAAAATATTGAGGGAACCAAAAGGTATGACGCCATTTACAATTTATTTATTGAGGGCAAGTTTGAAGAAGCATTGACTGAAAAGGTAAAAGCGGACAGCACCTTTGGAAATAATTTATGGACACCCCAGCTACTCTACATCGAAGCTGTTTTTTATATCAAACAAAGGCAGGATAGTGCAGCCATTGATATTTTGAAAAAAATTGATCAGTTATTCCCCAGTACAAAACTTGCTCTAAAAGCAAATCGAATGATAGAGGTGTTAAAAAGAAGACCCGATATTGAAGCGTACCTTTCCAAACTGGAAATTACCAGAATTTCTGATGAACCAGAAGAGAAGAAAAATGGCAAACCTATTTTAAAAAGGGATGATGCAAATCTGATAGAATCGCCTAAAAATTTCATTGACACCAGTAATAAAAAAATCAGTGCTGGTGAGCCGCTTAAAATAGATAGCATAAAAATAACTACTAAGTCTATAAAGGACAGCTCTAAAAAAGTAATTACGGATAATGTAACGTTTACCTTTACACCAGATACAACGCATACGGTAATCATGATTTTGGATAGGGTGGACGGCACGTACATCAATGAGTCGAGGAATGCAATGAAAAACTATCTTAGTCAAAATTTTTACAATGAACCGATTGAATTAACAAGAGATACCATTGATAAAGATCGTACGATCTTAATATTTTCGAATTTTACAAATATTCAAGCTGCTTACCAATTTTTATTGAAAATTAAAAAAGCAGCCCCCGAAGAACTGTCGTGGTTACCTGCTAATAAATATTCATTTTACCCGATTTCTGATGAAAACCTGCTGGTATTAAAAACAAATAAAGATATTGTGGGTTATATCAGTTGGTTGAAAAAAAATTACCCCGTCAAGTTATAAGTTGGCCAAAGGCATATTGATGAAAAAATTTTTATGCCGCTTGTTAACTAAGGAAAATAAAAAAACAATAAAATGAAAGACTCAGTTAGGATTTTATGGAAGGTATTTTTTGGAGGCATATTACTGGTGGTTTTACTATTTACCCTTGCCAATTTCGGAGCCTTTGGAAAAATGCCCTCTCTAGAAGACCTCGAAAATCCGGAGGCAGACCTTGCGAGTGAGATGTATTCAAGTGATGGCAAATTGATGGGAAAATACTATGCTGAAAATAGAAGTGAAGTAAAATACAACCAAATTTCACCCAACATTATTCATGCTTTGGTAGCCACTGAAGATCAAAATTTTTATGAGCATTCCGGTATCGATGCTAAGGCGGTTGCTAGGGCAATTATAAAACTTGGAACTGCTGGCGGGGGAAGTCCGATTACACAACAACTTGCAAAAATGATGTTGGGACAAGGAAAAGGCAATGTGATCACTAGGGGTCTTCAAAAAATAAAGGAGTGGATCATTGCCGTGAAATTAGAAAGAAATTTCACCAAAGAGGAAATCATCACTCTCTACCTTAACAGGGCTCCTTGGGGAAATAATTATGGCATTAGGAATGCAGCTAAAACGTACTTTCAAAAAGAGCCGATTGAACTGGGTATTGAAGAAGCCGCCGTTTTGGTGGGCATGCTCAAAGGATTTGGGTATGAACCAATCCGACACCCTATTGCAGCCCTCAACAGACGAAACACAGTGATAGAGAGAATGGTAGATTGTAAACAACAATATTTAACTGCTGCAGATGCTGCCCAACTAAAAGCGATGCCACTCATCACCCATTACAAAAAAGCAGATGACAATGTGGGAATAGCACCCTATTTCAGATCTGCATTGTCCGAAACAATGAAGGACTGGTGTAAAACACACAAAAACCCCGCCACAGGAGAATTCTACGATCTATACAGAGGTGGGTTGAAAATATACACTACCATCGATTCAAGAATGCAACAGTATGCAGAAGAATCGGTAGTTCAACAAATGCCAGTGATTCAAAAAAAACTGGATAACCTGATGAAAAACAATGGTGACAGAATGTGGAAAGTAAGGGAAAACATCATTGAAAATGCGATGAAAACAAGTGGCCGCTGGAAAGCTATGGCCGAAGATGAAATTACTCCAGAAGAAATCAGAAAGTCTTTTTTAATTCCGGTAAAGATGAAAGTATTTGCTTGGAATGAAGCAAGGGAATTGGATACGGTAATGACTCCTAGGGATTCCATCAAATACCATAAACAAATGATGCAAACATCCTTTGTTGCAATGGACCCAAAAACTGGGGAGGTAAAATGCTGGGTAGGTGGCATTGATTTCAAATGGTTTAAATATGATCATGTTACTGCCAGTAGACAGGTGGGGTCCACCATCAAACCGCTCATTTATGCACTGGCAGTTCAAGATGCAGGCTATACCCCCTCTACCATCATTGAAGGAGGCCCAGTTCAGTATGGAAAAGATTTTCGAACCTTCGAGGGAGGTGGTGGCACATTGGCCAATTGTCTTGCCTTTTCAAAAAACACCGCTTCAGTAAGAATGACCAATTTACTAGGAGTAAATAGAATAATAGATTTTGCAAAAAATGTTGGCATCAGTGCAAATCTGCCGCCATTTACCTCACTGGCTTTAGGCGCAGCCGAAATACCCTTATTACAACTGCTACAGGCTTATACCATGTTTCCTAACAAAGGCTTTAATACTGAGCCCACATTGATTAGCCGGATAGAAGACAAAAATGGTAACGTGCTGGAAGAATTTTCCCAGATTACTAGTAAGCAGGTGATCAGTGAACAAGATGCATTTACCATGGTAAAACTAATGCAAGGGGTAGTTCAATTTGGTACGGGTAGGTCGCTGAATAATTATGGTATTCCTGCAGAAAAAGCGGGAAAGACGGGCACTACCAACGATAATACCGATGGCTGGTTTATGGGATATACTCCCGAACTACTTGCCGGCACCTGGGTAGGCTGCGATGACCCTTTCATCCGAATTTATTCAGGAACCAGTGGAGGTAATGAAATGGCTCTTCCAAAATGGGGCTTTTTTATGAAAAAAGTGTACGCAGATAAAACACTTCCTTATGGAAAAAACTTATACTTCGAGCAACCAGCAGACATGGCTAGTAATCCTATTTATGCCGATCAACAATTTGCCAATATTGTAAACCAAGGCGACAGTAATAGCCTATCCGAAGACCAAGGCAATGGAGATGCGATCGACTTCATCAATGAGCCATTATCTGAGATTCCAATTGAAAGTCAACTTTCAAAACCCAAGTCCGATTCGAACAATAAGACAAAAAACAAAATTCCAACTAGCCCATTGCCCAATAAGGGGGAAGAAAAAAAACTAGGCAAAACAATCCTTCCTCCTCCAGCTCAGTCGGCTGACAAAAATAAAATTCCCTCACCAAATGTAAATAAGCCGATTCCAAAAAAATAAAATGACTAATAGAGTTTCTATGTAAAAAGATACCGGCACATTTAAAGGATGCCTCCTTTTATTAAATTAAGGAACCTGGTACAATCGCCCTGCCAACTAAAAATAGTTGAAAGTAGGCGCAATATAAAACTGATACCATTCGAGTTAGTTTGTAAATATCTGATGGATAGTAATTATTTTCGATTTTTCTACCCACATTTGCATAAGTATTAAAATAAACGCATGAAAAACTTGATAGAAGAACTTACTTGGAGGGGAATGATACAGGATATAATGCCTGGAACCGAAGAACAATTGAACAAAGAAATGACCACCGGCTATATTGGATTTGACCCTACTGCTGACAGTCTACACATTGGTAATCTGGTACCCATAATTTTATTAATCCATCTTCAAAAATGTGGCCACAAACCCATTGCATTGGTGGGTGGAGCTACCGGAATGGTAGGCGATCCCAGCGGAAAAAGTGAAGAAAGAAACCTTTTAAGCGAAGATATCCTCAATCACAATGTGGCAAAGGTGAAATTACAACTGGAAAAATATTTAAACTTTGACCCCTCCCTACCCAATGCAGCGGAAATGGTTAATAATTACGACTGGTTTAGGCAGATTAGTTTTTTAGATTTCATAAGAGATACCGGCAAATATATTACCGTCAACTACATGATGAGTAAAGACAGTGTGCGCAAAAGACTGGACAGTGATAATGGAATGAGCTTTACCGAATTTACCTACCAGCTAGTGCAGGGATACGATTATTATTGGCTGCATAAAAACAAAGGCTGCAAATTACAAATGGGAGGAAGTGACCAATGGGGCAATATAGTAACCGGTACAGAACTTATTCGCAAAAAAAGTAGCGGTGAAGCATTTGCATTTACTTGTCCGCTCATTACCAAAGCGGATGGCGGTAAATTTGGCAAATCAGAAAAAGGAAATGTTTGGCTAGATACAGCAAAAACATCTCCCTATCAATTCTACCAGTTTTGGTTAAATGCAGCAGATGCAGATGCAATCAAATACATCAAAATATTTACATTTTTATCCAAGGAAGAAATTGATACATTGATTGCACAACATACCGGCAACGAACACCAGCGGATACTTCAAAAAAGACTAGCAGAAGAAGTGACCTGTTTTGTACACAGCCGATTGGACTATGAGTTTGCTGTAAAATCATCTGAAATACTGTTCAACAATGATACCGCCGAAATATTACAGCAACTCAATGAAGAACAACTGCTGCAGGTAATGGAAGGTATCCCTACCGCTGATTATTCACTGGCAAACTTGCATTCTGGTGTAGATATTGTAAGCTTTTTAGCCGACACAAACATTTTTCCCAGCAAGGGCGAAGCGCGCAAGATGGTGCAAGGTGGAGGCATTAGTATTAATAAAATAAAAGTAGATTCAATTGAACTAGCCTTAAGCGAAGCATTATTGCTAAATGATAAGTATTTGCTAGTGCAAAAAGGAAAGAAAAACTATACGCTCGTAAGGATACTGTAACAATCCCCTTACTTGGTAAAAATTTAATGCTATACTTTTAATTTGATTCGTAAACTCCTGTATTCCCTTTTGAAAATTTCTAATGCGCCAATTCACTGATTTCATTTTGCAATGCATCTATAACCAAGCTTAGGGTAGTGATCATCTTTGAAAGTAATAAGGGCATATCGGTATGGTTCGGGGCTTTTTGCGCCATTGTTTCTATTAGCCGGATGGGTTCTTTTAAGGAAAAGACTCCTAGGTTGTCAAGTACTGGTTTAATTTGATGAGCGATTTCTGCCATTGACTTAAAATCATGTAAGCGATAGCTCTGCTCCATTGCTATCAACTTAGCTGGAGTTTCGGAAATAAATAAGTTGATCATCTTTTCAACAAACTCATTATTTCCACGTCCTACATTTTGAAGAATTGTTAGATCATACAATTTATCAGAAGAATTCGTATTACTGCAAGTAAACTTTACACCCTCCATTTTTTTAAGCCAAAAAGCAACCACATTAAGGAGATCTTTTTCAATAAAGGGTTTAGATAAATAACCATTCATACCAGCAGCTAAATATTTATCGTTGTCTCCTTTAATAGCATTGGCCGTTAAGGCGATAATAGGCAATCCCTTACTGATCTTCGATCTGATAATAGCAGTCGCCTCCACTCCATCCATCACTGGCATTTGAATATCCATGAGCACAATATCAAAAAGAATTTTCTCCAATATTTCGACTGCTTCTTTTCCGTTTTGAGCCGTTGTTATGATGGCGCCATGATTGGTTAAAATAGTGGCTGCTACCAATCGATTCATTTGATTATCATCTACCAGCAATACTTTTTTGTCGACAAGTATTTTTGAATCAATTTCAAAAATTGGCTTTTCCGGCAGATTTTCAAAAGTTCCTTTATCCAATTTAATCTTCAATGAAATCGTAGAACCAATACCCTTTTTACTTTTAACCTGTATTTCTCCACCCATTAAATTAATTAGATCTTTACAGATACTCATTCCCAAACCAGTACCTCCATGTTGCCTAGTTACGGAAGCATCTTCTTGTGAAAATTTTTCAAATAAACAATCCAAAAAATTAGCTTCCATCCCAATTCCAGTATCCTTCACGGTTATTTGAATTGTTTGCGACAAAAGGCCTTCATTCAAAACCTCACAAGAAATATCTACGTTGCCCTTTTCAGTAAATTTAATAGCATTACTAATCAGGTTGATCAATACTTGGTTAAGCCGATATGGATCGCCCATCAAGACAGGGCTTATCGCTGGATCAAAAAAGACATTGTTGAGGGAAAGACCTTTTTCCTCTGCCCGATGACTCAGTACTCGAAGCGCACTGTTGAGTAATTCCTTTGGCCCAAAGCCGATCCTTTCCAGATGAAGCTTTCCCGCATCAATTTTTGAAAAATCTAAAATATCGTTGATGATAAAAAGTAAATTATCGGATGCTGAATGAATCGTTTCTAAGTAAAATTGCTGGGTACTATCCAGATTCGTTTTTGCCAATTGAGTAGACATGCCGATAATAGCATTCATAGGGGTTCTAATTTC
>CANIMM010000090.1 GCA_947468255.1 Chitinophagaceae bacterium
ACATGCCATATTGATTAATTAAAAATTAATAAATTAAAATACCTACACGGGGAATAAGTTAGGGAGAGTGGGAGGCTTAATAATATAACCGTCCATTTGAATGGGCCATTATCTTTCCGGCTATAGTTTGTTCAACTTCATTGGCCCCGGGTGAACGGGGGAAGACTCAAGTACCATGTAATTTTGCAGCATTAATTGCTGACCAGCAGTACTTATTCTTTATACAATTTTTTATTTATCGGGTCATTCGATCCGTTGAATAAATGCAGACTGTATAAATTAGCCCCGGAAAAAATCCGGTATCAGATTACGCAATGATGTTGTATTATAGCGGAGAAGACAATTCCAACAACTTACTCCAACCCCTAGGTGCTAGCCCAAGGACTTATTCCTCAATGGATCAAAATTAGCGAATTGTTGGTAATAATGTGGTACAACTTAATAGTGAGGGCATGAAAGAGCATTTTTCCGTTGGCATTTCGCTCAATATAATAGCTGGCTTTGTCTAATTCATGCACAATGGCCTCTTGCTGGTGAATGGTACATAGTTTATTTAAGCGCAGGGCAAAGTCTTTTTCATTGGCTGCGATGGATAGCGAATCCGCCGTTTTTTCATCTACCACGCTCAGTCGGATGGCCTGTTCTAGCAAATGGGTGAAATATTTGAGAAATTGCTTTTGTTTTTCCCTGCCCTGTTTACTCATGTCTTCTATCCATTTCACCTGACCGCCTAGATTTTTTTTGGAGATTAGGTTCAGCCATTCCCTTAAAGTAATTTGCCAGTCGTCCTCTGCTTGTTCGAGCAGTTGCAATGCTTCGCGGTAGTTTCCCTCGCTCAGGGCTGCAATCTGTTGTGCTTTTTCAATCGGCACCCCCATTCTTTGGGCCAATGCTGATTCTACTTCCAAATTGGATAGCATGGGAATTTTTACCAATTGGGTTCTGGATAGGATGGTTGGCAAAATAAGGTCTTCATTTTCTGCTACCAGTAAAAACAACGTGTTGGGAGGCGGTTCCTCTATTAGTTTTAATAATTTGTTGCCGTTTTTGGTGAGGTATTCCGGCATCCATATGATTAAAATTTTATATTCACTTTCAAAACTTTTTAAACTGATTTTACGGGTAATATCATTGCATTCATCGGAAGTGATGTTGCCTTGTTTATTTTCGGCTCCTATAAATTGGAGCCAGTCGTACACGTTACCATAGGGTTGGGCATCTATAAATCTTCTCCATTCGTTGATATAATCTGTACTAATGGGCTTGTCGCCTGACTTTCGGGGTATCACCGGGTATGAAAAGTGGATATCGGGATGAATGAGCTGACTGGCTTTAACACAGGCGCTACAGACTCCACAAGAGTCATTGAAATGGGTAGGTTGAAGGCTAGCGGTGGCAGGCTCCCCAAAAAGAGAGGGTTCGGGATTGTTTTTTATTTTGCCATTTACCTGTTCACAAACAATGTATTGGGCAAATGCTAGTGCAAGCGCCAGCGCACCGGAACCTTCCTTGCCTAAAAATAATAAAGCATGGCTCAGCCGGTTATGCTGTACCATTTGAATCAATTGCTCTTTGATCTCCTTTTGTCCTATACCTTTTTCGAATTGCACAGCACAAAGTAAAATAAAAAAAGACATCCAAAGATTTTTAAATCCCTGGATGTCTTTCAAAAATATTTTTGTAGCCTTACAGTTTACTGGTCAACTCATCACTCAAAGGAGTAACATTGCTGTTAAACTTAGTAATGAGCTTGCCATTTTCGTCCAATAAAAATTTATTAAAATTCCATTTTATTTCGGCATCCAAGACGCCATTTTCGCTTTTATTGCATAGCCATTTGTAAATAGGAGCTGTATCATCGCCCTTAACTGAGATCTTGGCAGCCATTGGAAAACTAACTCCATAATTCTTTTTGCAGAATTCTTTGATTTCTGAGTTGGAACCTGGTTCCTGTCCGCCGAAATTGTTTGCCGGAAACCCAACTATCACCAAGCGGTCTTTGTATTTCTTGTAAAGCGCCTCCAGGCCTTCATATTGTGGAGTATAGCCACATTCGGAAGCGGTATTGACAATTAATATTTTTTTGCCTTTAAAGGAGGCAAAATTGATTTTCTTTCCATCAAGTGATTCCACAGAAAAGTCGTAGATCGATTTGGTGGCAACCTTTTGAGGTAAAGGGTCTTCATGATTGTTCATAGGAGCATTGGTTAGTGCCATAGCTGAAATCAGTGTTGCTGAAATGAGTAGTGATTTTAACATGTTGATTTATATTTTAAATGGTAACGATTGAGAAAAGCTTTTGTTTATAAAATTTGAAAGTACTTCTTTTTTTCGGAACTAAAAATCCTGCTATTTAAAATAAGGGGATGGGATGCTTTGGGAAATGACTCAATGGATTGCGGCCAAATAGAAAGCGTACAATATCCTTACTTGGTTGCCATCGACAAAGTAGCAAGGCTTAGTTGTACGTTGGCGGTTTGTGCAATGGAATGTCCGCAAGCTTCTAGGGTGGCTCCCGTAGTGATTACATCATCTACTAACAGTAAATTTTTATTGCAAAGTATTGTAGGGTCTTTCACTAGGAAGCTATCTGCTACATTTTCCCAGCGTTCTCTTCGGTGTTTTTTGGTTTGGGTTTCGGTATACCGCTGCCGGATCACATTGCCTGCCATCACAGGGATATGCATGCTGGCTGAAATGCCGTTACATATTACGGCAGCCTGGTTGAAACCCCTTTTTCTTTCTTTTTCAGGGTACAAGGGGAGCGGAACTAGATAATCTATGTTTTTGAATCGATTGCTGTTCAATAGGCTTTTGGCCATTAGTTCTCCTAAAAAGTAGCCAATATCCTGGTTGCCTTTGTATTTTAATTGGTGAATCAGCCGCTGTATGAGGGTCTCCTTGGCAAAATAAAATTCGCTGTGAGCAGCTACGAGCGGAATTCTTCCCCAAAATATTTTCTCAATGGGGTTGTTGGCATGTTGGGCAAAGTTGGTATGGGGCAACTGGTTGATACATTGTAAGCAAAGCAGCTGTTTATCATTCAATAGATCCGATCCGCATCCTGAGCAGGTATGAGGGTAGAAAAGGTGGAGAGTGTCAAAAATAATAGATTGGAGCGTCGGCATCTCCCAATATATTAAAAAAAAGGATCATTTTTATTGATATCGACCTTCCAATAGGGGCTAATTGGTTGGGAAATGGGTTTTAGTTCAAGCGAAAAAAGACCTATTTATAGGCGTTTTTTTCGCTTCAAAAAATGCTTTTTTTAAAATAAATACTGGTACAATTCTTCTACCTTGGCCAGGGGCACGACTTCGATATTGAATTTAATTTTGTTGAGTGATTTAGCATTGTACTTGCTGACAATAATTTTTTCGAATCCCAATTTTTCTGCTTCTGCAATTCTTTGTTCGATTCTATTCACCGCCCTGATTTCTCCGCTTAGTCCCACTTCACCTGCAAAACAAAAATGTTGGTTGACCGGAATGTCTTCGTAACTGCTCAGCAAGGCGCAAACAATTGCCAAGTCGATGGAGGGATCTTCTACTTTTATGCCTCCTGCAATGTTTACAAACACATCTTTTACACCAAAATGAAAGCCCCCTCTTTTTTCAAGTACGGCTAATAAAAGTTGTAGTCGGCGAAGGTCAAAACCACTGACGGTTCGTTGCGGTGTTCCATACACACTTTGTGTAACCAATGCTTGTCCTTCTATTAACAGTGGACGCATTCCTTCGATGGTAGCAGCGATGGTAATGCCACTTAATTGTTCTTCCTTTTGTGTGATTAAAATTTCAGAAGGGTTACTTACCGCGCGCATTCCTTCACTGGTCATTTCGTAGATGCCCAATTCTGATGTAGAGCCAAATCTGTTTTTAAGTGTCCTCAAAATTCGGTAGGCATAATGACGGTCACCTTCAAATTGTAGTACGGTGTCTACCATGTGTTCTAAAATTTTCGGGCCGGCAATATTTCCATCCTTGGTAATATGCCCGATTAAAAAAACGGGGGTGTTGGTTTCTTTGGCAAATCGTTGCAGCTCTGCGGCGCATTCCCTTATCTGGCTTACACTTCCGGGCCCGCTCTCTACAAACGGCGACTGTAAAGTTTGGATAGAATCTACAATTACCAGCTGTGGTTTTAATTTTTTTATTTCTTGAAAAATTGTTTGGGTATTGGTTTCCGTTAGTAAATAAAAAGAATCGCTTTTGATACCGACTCTGTCTGCGCGCATTTTGATTTGCTGTTCACTTTCTTCTCCACTAATGTATAAAGTAACTACATCTTTAAGTTGTAAACCGATTTGTAAAAAGAGGGTTGACTTACCGATGCCTGGCTCACCCGCTACCAATACGATACTGCCCAATACGATACCGCCACCGAGTACACGATTTACTTCCGCATCATTGGTAATGATTCTTTTTTCTTCGGCACTGCTGACTTCATTGATTGAAATGGTTTTTAATTTTCCTATTCCGTTATATTCCTTCCATTCATTATTTTCTTTCTTGTCATTTCCCTTTACAATTACTTCTTCTACAAAGGTATTCCAGCTTTCACAGCCGGGGCATTTTCCAACCCATTTGGCACTTTCATATCCACATTGCTGACAAAAAAATCCTGACTTTGTTTTGCTCATGTTGTAAATGTAATTCGTAAAATTTGAAAATGCGAAAATGAGAAAATAGGAAATGGTGGAAATGAAAAAAAATAAAAATTCCAGCTGGTAAAAATCAGAAAATTTGTTTCCGTCGAAATTAGAATCAAAAAATTCTTTATGGTGAGAAAACCAGGATAAAATTGCTAAATCAGGGTCGCAACAAAATATTTTTTGAGTGATTTTTTTTGTTTTATTGAGAGCGGAATAAGGGGTTGCTGAAAAGCAAAAGGGTTAGCATTGCTGCTAACCCTTTATACTTACTAACCCATTAAATTCTATTGCTAAATTACTATTTGCTCCCAAATAAAAAAATATTTTTTTAAAAATGTTAATAACTTTTAGCCTTTCAGCAAGCGGGCAATCAGCAGTCTAAATTGAATCTATATATATGATTATCAATTAGTTATTAATAATTTAATGGATACCAAAACTAGCGCCCACTAGTTAAAAAATAATATTAATGCACAAATTTAATTTGGTTTGTAATGTAAACTATTTTAAATTTGAGACTTATTTGTAAATATTAAATCTTTGGTTATCATTGCTTATAAATTAGGAGTTTTTATAGTTGGAACTCAAGTGAAAATAGCTAGAAAATAATGACGAGAGAAGGGAAAAAAGATTCGGTGTGTAGTTGTCTCCTTGTTGAATTTTTGTAGCTATAATTCACATTATAATAAACATTTTTACATCGCCCTTTTGAAGTGGGTATTCAATGGCTGCCATTTATTTTAAAGGAACAGATATAAATAATATCATATACAATTGATCGCTTGTCCAACAATTGGCCCTCAAAATGGCATTGGATCGATTCAGGTCGATTCGGGTCTATTTCCAGCGGTTATCGATCAATTTAAGGCCTATTTGGAAACCCTATTTGATTATTTCGACCTAGTCCCTAATAAACGACCAATGTCTAAATTTGAACCTCTAAACCCCTTATTACACGCCCAATTACGATTGGCAGTAATGAGTCTGCTAATGCAAAATAAAGAAGCGGAGTTTACTTTTTTGAGAAAAGAAGCCAATGCCACCGCAGGAAATCTGAGTGTCCAGATCAATAAACTAAGCGCAGCAGGCTATATTGAAGTGGTAAAACAGTTCAAACAACACTATCCTCAGACGATCTGTAAAATAACCCCCAGCGGAGTGGAAGCCTTTGAAACCTATGTAAAGGCGTTGCGGGCATACTTGAATCCCAATGGTCAATGGTGAATTGTGAATGGTGAATGGATAACTGAATAATGGATAATTGAAAACTGATAACTGATAGTGTGCTGGATGAATTAGGGTAATCGTTTAGAAACACCAAGATGGCCGATCTTGCACCATTGACCATTGACCATTGACCATTCACTAAGCCTCCATTGACCATTCAATCACTTGTTGCGTTATGCATCCAACCCCCGTCAGGGTTTACAACCGCTGACGGGGTTCACTCCGCAGCAAGCTGGCCGATCTTTCACCATTCACAATTGACCATTCACCATTGACCATTGACCCCCTCCGAACAATTCTTCCCCCAATCCGTTTTACCTTTGTCACCAAACAACCACATGTCAGCAATTATCAGGGTGAGTCACCTCTCCAAACAATTTAAGGATACCAAAGCGGTAGACGACCTTTCATTTACCGTCAATGAGGGTGATGTGTACGGTTTTTTAGGGCAAAATGGCGCCGGCAAATCAACTACCATCCGTATGTTGCTTAGCCTGATAGCACCTTCGGGCGGCGACATTGTTATTTTTGAAAAAAAATTACATACCCACCGGTCAGAAATTCTTCGCCAGGTGGGAGCCGTTATTGAAAAGCCGGATCTCTATAAATACCTTTCTGCTTACGATAACCTTTCCATCTTTGCCAAAATGAGCGACATCAAAGTTACCCGCGAATTACTGATGCGGCAATTGGAAATGGTGGGTCTAGCAGACAGGGCAAAAGGAAAGGTAGAAACGTTCAGCCAAGGGATGAAACAGCGTTTAGGTATTGCCGTTGCTTTGGTGCACAATCCCGCATTGATTATTTTGGATGAGCCTACCAATGGGCTGGATCCACAAGGCATCGCAGATATTCGAAACCTTATCCTGCGACTGAGTCGTGAAATGGGTAAAACAGTACTGATCTCCTCGCATCTTTTGAGTGAAATTGAACTCATCGCTAACCGGATGATTATTTTACACAAGGGCAAAAAAATGGTGGAGGGTACGGTGGCAGAATTGCTAGACCCTGCGCATTCATTGATTCAGCTTGAAACCACCAATGATGCCGCCGCCAAAGAAAAACTGTCACATTCCAATTGGGCCGATGCTTTGCAACAAGGAAACCCCATTCGGCTGCTGATGAATAAGCAAGCCGTTCCTCAATTGATTAGCGATTTGGTTGGCTTGGAGGTATCGGTACTATCTGTTAATTCCAGCCATTCACTGGAAAATTATTTTTTATCACTTACAACCCAGTCTGGCCATGTGGAACCTTTTGCAAATTGAGCTGTTTAAAATTTCAAAGCGGCCACGCACCTACATCGCCTTTGCCGCCATTGCCGCCATTGTTTTCATCTTTCAGTTTGCATTTAAGGCAGATGGACAAAGCTATATGAACCTAATGCTGCAAAGTGTAAAGGATAGTTTTGAGTTTGAAAGAACAAAAGCCATCAATGGTTATTTCATGTGCTACATTATCCTCAACACCTTGTTGGTGCAGTTACCCATACTGGTAGCATTGATAGCCGCCGACTCCATTTCAGGTGAGGCCAATATGGGTACGCTTCGGCTACTGATTACAAAACCCATCAGCCGCACCCAATTGATATTGGTGAAATTTGCTGCCGCCACCATTTTTACCATTTTACTTTTATTATGGATGGCAATTACGTCGCTATTTTTTAGTCTCTTGATTTTTGGTGCCGACGACATGCTCATCTTTCGATCAAAAGGCGAGGAGTCGCAGATCTTGCTCATTTCCCAAGATGATGTAATGTGGCGATACCTGGCTGCATTTGCCTATGCCACCGTTGCACTGACGGTGATTGCAGCGCTTTCCTTGTTCTTATCCATTTTTGCAGACAATTCAATTGGCCCCATTATCGCCACGGTCTGTATTGTGCTGGTATGTACCATCATCTCTAATATCAATGTGCCTATTATTGATAAAAATGTAAGGCCATTTCTGTTTACTTCCTACTTGGTAGGATGGAAGGGATTTTTTTATATTGCTACCACCGATGAGGGGGTACCGATTAAAGGCAGCGTGGAAAATTGGCCCGCCATTAGAAATAGTCTATCCATCCTGCTATTGCATATTGGTGTTTTGTTGGGGGCCTCCGTTTTTATTTTTAGAAAGAAAGATATTTTATCCTAAAAAAACTTGAGTATGCATTTTTTAAAATATGGTTTACTATTGACAGCAATCTTTTCAACAGTTGTTGGCAAAGCCCAGGGAGATGTGGCTGCATTGATTCAAAAAGTAGGAGCCAAAATTGAGCGGGTCAATAATTATACTGCAGAAGGTAAAATGAAAACCAATGTGGCCTTTTTAAAGGTTCCGGAATCGGTGGTCAAAATTTATTTTAAAAAACCCAATCGGCTGAAAATAAAAAATGAAAAAGGAATTTCTTTTGTGCCCAAAGGTGCAGTAGGTATCAACCTTAGTAATATTATTAATGGAGCAAAATACACCGCCCTAGATGCCGGCATGGATAAAATCGGGAATACGGTAGTGCGGGTGGTGAAATTACTGCCCGTCGACGACAATGCAGACATTGTGCTTTCTACTGTTTACATTGACGAAGCCAATCTGGTAATAAAAAAAGCAAAAACCACTACCCGTGAAAACGGTAGTTACCAACTAGAAATGACCTATGGAATATATACAGCGTATGGACTTCCGGATAAAATCATCTTTACTTTTAACACCAAAGAGTACAAGCTTCCCAAGGGCATTACCTTTGATTTTGATGATGGTACAGCAGCAAAAAAAACCATCCCGCAAGGTCTAAATAAAAACCAAGGTCAGGCGGAAATTACTTTTGATTCCTACATAATCAATAAGGGAGTCAGCGATGCGCTGTTTTAATTTCGCATCAATAGAAAGCCTCACCCAGCCCCATTTTCATATCGGCACCGACAAGGTGAATTCTTATTCAGGCACATCCGTTATTCTTTGATCTACGGCGTTGGCCACAATCCCCTTACTGATTTTTTTTAATGGATTCGATCTTTGTGCTTCATACTCTTTGCGCCCATTGATGATGTCAATGCATTTAAATATGGCTTCCCTAAAAGAGCTTTCATCCGCAATTCCTTTGCCGGCAATATCAAAGGCAACACCATGGTCGGGAGAGGTGCGAACACCGGCAAGGCCTGCTGTATAATTCACTCCTTCACCAAAGGCAAGTGATTTAAAGGGTATCAATCCCTGGTCGTGGTACATGGCTAAAACCGCATCAAATTTTTCATGACTGCCCCTAGCAAAAAAAGCATCGGCACTATATGGACCAAAACAAAAAATATCTTTTTGCTTTGCATCCTTGATAGCTGGCTTGATGACCTCATCTTCTTCCTTTCCAATCAGTCCTTCATCTCCTGCGTGGGGATTGAGGCCGAGCACGGCAATTTTTGGCTTGTCGATACCAAAGTCTTTTTTCAACGAGTTTTGAATGATTTGCAATTTGCTCAAAATGCTGGCCCTGGTAATATGGCCCGCAATGTCTTTCACCGCTACATGTTCGGTAAGCACCGCCACCTTCATATTGTCGGCCACCATAAACATGGCCACATCCGCCACACCAAACAAATTTTTAAGATAGGGGGTATGGCCGGTAAAATTGAATTCCGCTGATTGCGTATTTTTCTTATGAATAGGAGCAGTTACCAGCCCGTCAATATGCCCATCTTTCAATGCTTGCGCGGCGGTCACCAAACTCAGCACTGCGTATTTGCCGCCGATATCGGTCAATTCACCAGGAACAATTGCAACCTCGTCTTCCCAGCAGGAATACAAATTCACCTGTTTGTGGTTGACACGGCTGATATCTTTAACACTTGAAAAATTGATATTGATTTCCGGAAGCAGCTTGCGGTAAAAGTTGACTGCTTTATTGTTGGCAAATAATACAGGAGTACAAATCTCCAGCAAACGGGTATCGCTGATGGTTTTAATGATAATTTCAAGCCCAATGCCATTGAGGTCTCCACAGGATATGCCAATGACAGGTTTATTTCCAATTAATAAGCTCATAGAATGTAAATATGTATTGAGCTGTAAAAATACAACTTCTTGTTGTAATGGGGCTTAAATACAGGGATGGGGGGGTGCATGGTGAATGGTCAATGGTGAATGGTGAAAGTTCGACCTGCTTGCTGCTTCTAAACTTTTATACTAATTCATCCAGCACACTATCGGTTATCAGTTATCAATTCCGTCTGCTAGTGATAAAAATCAGATTCCCATTATTGCCCATTGACCATTCACAATTGACCATTCGCCTCCACAGCCGGCGGGGCTGCGTAACTGCAACGCCGCTGCTTTTGCT